>JBDTMY010000142.1:0-8076 GCA_039934015.1 Chloroflexota bacterium
CCAGGAGCCGCTGGGCGGTCGGTCAGCGCCTCCGCAGGAAGCTGGGCACCTCGAGGTCGTTCGGGTCGAATTTCTTTTCCTCGTGAGCCTTCGTCACGGCCGGCGCCTGCGGCGCGGCCTGTGTTGGACGCTCGGCTGGACGCTGCTCGACCTGCCGTTTGTACATCGGCTGCTCGATCCGCTTGAGCGGTCGCAGCTGGTCGAAACCGGTGGCGATCACGCTGATCTTCACGTCATTGCCCATGCGCTCGTCGATGACCGCGCCGAAGATGATGTTGGCCTCTGGATCGGCGGCGGCATGGATGATCTCGGCGGCCTCGTTCACCTCGAACAGCGCGAGGTCAGGTCCACCGGTGATGGTGAACAGCACGCCGCGTGCGCCGTCGATCGACTGCTCGAGCAGCGGCGACTGGATCGCCTGACGCGCGGCGTCCGCCGCGCGCGTCTCGCCGGTGCCATGTCCGATGCCCATGAGCGCGGAGCCCGCGTTGGTCATGATCGTCTTCACGTCCGCGAAGTCGAGGTTGATGAGGCCCGGGACGGTGATGAGATCGCTGATGCCCTGCACGCCCTGGCGCAGCACGTCGTCGACGATGCGGAACGCATCCACCATGCTCGTGCGCTTCTCGACGACCTGCAGCAGGCGATCGTTCGGGATCGTGATGAGCGTGTCGACCTTGTCGACGAGGTCGGCGATCCCCTGCTCCGCGAGCAGCCGACGCTTCGCGCCCTCGAAGGCGAATGGCTTGGTAACGACCGCCACGGTGAGCGCGCCGATGTCTTTTGCGATCTCGGCGATGACCGGAGCGCCGCCGGTCCCCGTTCCGCCGCCCATACCGGCGGTGACGAAGATCATGTCGGCTTCCTTGAGCGCCTCATACAGCTTTTCGCTGTCGTCCTCGGCGGCTTTGCGACCAATACTGGGATCGGCGCCGGCGCCGAGGCCTTTCGTGACCTTATCGCCGATACGGATCTTGTGCGGTGCGTCCGAGAGGAGCAGCGCTTGAGCGTCGGTGTTCACCGCGATGAACTCGACGCCCATCAGCTCCGCGCGGATCATGCGATTGACGGCGTTCGATCCGCCGCCGCCGACACCGACGACCTTGATGAGAGCGAAATTCTCGATATCGCTCCGGAGGGGCATGGGCACACTCCAAACCACTTCCTTGCTGCTGCCCCTCCCCTGACGGCCCCAGCACGGAGTTCTTAAGTTGTTGCCTTGACTCTATACCCGAACGCTGCGCCAGGTCGAGTGTTAGGGGTGCATGCCGTCCGTCGTTCACGGCATGAGCGAACGGAAGAGACGTGAGAGGCGGCCTCCGACACCGTCGAGCGAGCGCGCAGCCACACGGTCTTCGTCGGCCGACCAGTTCTTCGCGCCCCAGATCAGCAGTCCGGAGGCCGCGGCATAGGGCGGCGTCGCGATGGAATCGGTCAGACCACCCACTCCGGAGGGCGCCATCACACGCGCGGCCATCCCCAGCTGATCACGGGCCGCCCGGGCGATCCCGGTGAGCTGAGCGCCGCCGCCGGTGAGCACCACGCCTGACTGGAGGCGATTGGTCGCGCCCGCCGCCTCGATCTCCCGGGCCACGTGGTCGAAGAGCTCGGCCGTGCGCGCCTCGATGATCTGCGCCATGTGCCGGCGCGTGATCGGCCGGGGCGACTCCTCGCCGATGGAGGTGATCTGCATGACCTCGTCCGGGTCGACTTCGAGCGGCAGCGCGGTCCCCTGCTTGATCTTCAGCGTTTCGGCGACGTCGGGCGTGACGCGCAGGAGCAGCCCGAGATCGCTGGTGATGCTCCGAGCGCCCATCTGGATGGTCGCGCAGTGACGGATGGTGCCGTCCTGGAAGATGGCGACGTCGGTCGTGTCCCCACCGATGTCGCAGAGGACGACGCCGAGCTCCCGTTCCTCGTCGGTGAGGACGACCTCGGCCGTGGCCAGGGGGGTCAGGACCAGCTCGTCGATCTCGATCCCGGCCTTCTGCACGCACTTGGTGAGGTTGGTGACGCTCGAGGAGGACGCGGTGACGATGTGCGCCTCGACCTCGAGGCGGACGGCGCTCATCCCGATGGGATCGCGCACGCCCTCCTGCCCGTCGACGACGTAGCCGCGCGGGATGACGTGAAGGATCTCGCGGGTGTTCGGGATCGACACCGCCCGTGCGGCCTCGATCGCCCGCAGGGTGTCCTCGCGCGTCACGTCGTGCTGGCGGCTCGAGACCGCGATCATCCCCCGCGAGTTCTGGGAGCCGACATGGCTGCCGGAGATGCCGACGAACGCGGAGCGCACCTTGAGCCCGGAAAGGCGCTCGGCCGCATCGACGGCGGCGGCGACCGACTGGACCGTGCGGTCGATGTCGATGACGACACCCTTGCGCAGGCCGTCGGAGGGCGCCTGCCCGATACCGATGACGTCGACGCTACCGCTGCGGCCCCCGACCTCGCCGATGAGCACGCAGACCTTGGTGGTACCGATGTCGATCGCAACGAGCACGGTCTGGTCAGTCACGGACGTCCGCCTTCCTTGACTCTCCTTCTGCTCCCACCTGCGTCCGCGCGACCGCCCGCCCGAGACTAAACCCTAAAGGAAATGGCGCCTGATTACAGCGACGTTCTGGAAGATCCGCCAGCCGAACGCGAACAGGGCGACGAGGTAGAGGTCGATGCCCAGCCTGTCGCCCAGGAACGTGAGCGCTGCCGCGAGCAGCGCGTTCGTATAGAAGCCCGATAGGAAGATCTTGGTGTCGAAGTGCCCCTCGAGCTCCGCGCGGAACGCGCCGAGGAGCGAGTCGAGCGCGGCGAGGATGCCGACGGCGGTGTAACGCGCCCACTCGATGGGAATGTTGACGTTGAGGGCGAGCCCGAGCAGCACCCCGGCGACGAGACCGAGGAGCGGAAGCCACATTTACGGGACTAATTCGGGCTGAAGATGATGCGGTCGGGGCTGCGCACGTCGACGTAGTCTAAGCGCCGCGTCGGATTGTCTCTGAGGAAGCGCTTCGCGAGCGAGAGCTTTTCCTCGAACCGATCGGCAGTCCCGAAGCGGATCTCCCACTTCCCACCGGTGCGCAGCACCAGCCCGTTCGCGCCCGCGGTCATCACGACGCGCAGCTCGGTGGCGTCGGCGCGCAGCTCGCCCGTCGCGAGCGTGGCGAGACGGAGCGCGGCCTCGACGAGGGCAGGCGGATCGATCCGCTCGCCGGCGCTGCGCGGACCGCGCTCGTCGACCACCCGCAGATCCGGCGCACCGGTCCGATCGATCGACGGGAACAGGACTCCGCCCGCGTCGATGAACCACTCGACGCTGTCGCTCGCGACCCAGCGGCCGACGGCCTCGCGCTCGACGAGCGTGATGCGCGCGGCGCTGGGGAGCACGATCTCGACCCTCGCATCGCGGACCGCCGGCAGCGTCCGCAGCTGCGCCCGTGCATCGGCGGCACTCGCGAGGAAGGTGGACACGCCGTCGAGGCCGCTCTGCGACCGCGCGGCGTCGCGTGACACGTGCTTCGCGCCAACGACGACGACCTCATCGACACGCGCGAGATCCGCGAACGAGACGACGAGGAGCGCGGCGGCGCAGGCGATCGCGACCAGCGCGGCACGCGCGCGCGCTGGGTCCTTGATGCGGAATGCGGGCCGCTTTCGGCGGGGCTTGGCCCGCTTGGCGCGCCCGGAGCGAGCGCTCAGCGCGCGCGCCGGCGCGCGTCCTCGAGGGCCCAGTCGACGAAGCGCGCGAGCAGGTCGCCGAACTGGATCCCGGCGGCGCGCGCGGCCTTGGGCAGCAGGCTGTTGGCAGTCATGCCCGGAATGGTGTTCACCTCGAGCGTGGCCATCCGCTCACCGGACCACATGAGGTCGGTGCGCGACATCCCGCGACAGCCCAGCGCCCGGTGCGCGCGGATGGCGATGTCCTGGGCGCGGCGAGCGACGTCGTCGGGGATGCGGGCGGGGACGATCTCCTCACTCTCGCCTGCGCTGTACTTCGCGGTGTAGTCGAAGAACTGGCGCTTCGTGACGATCTCGATGACCGGGAGCGGCGTGAGATCGTCGTTGCCGATCACCGCGACGGTGAGCTCGGTGCCCTCGATCAGCTCCTCGACCATGGCGCGCTCGTCGTATTTGAGGGCGTCCGTTATGGCCGTCGCCAGCTCGGCGGCGGACGCGACGATGGCGGCGCCGACGCTGGACCCGCTCGCCACCGGCTTCACGAACACGGGCAGGCCCACGGCCCGCGCGCGCTCCAGGTCTTCGCCCGACGCGGAGGAGACCACGACGCCGCGCGGCACGTCCAATCCCTCCATCGCCAGGACCTTCTTGGCCATGACCTTGTCCATCGCGAGCGCCGACGCGAGGACACCGGAGCCTGTGTACGGGATGCCGATCGTGTCGAGAAGTCCCTGGATGCGGCCGTCCTCGCCCCAGGTGCCGTGGAGCGCGAGCACGATGACATCGACCGGTCCGGCGCTGTTCGACATCGCCGCCGACGCGGGGACGATGGCCCTCTCGGCGCGCGCGATGTGCTCCTCGAGCCCCTTCGGCAGCGCACGTGGCTGGTCGATCAGGCCGCCGGTCTCCAGCAGCGAACGCGCCTGATCGCGCTGGTCGTCGCTGAGCGCAGGGTTGCGGACCATGAGCGCGAGTGGATCGAGGAGCACTGTCTCGAAGCGATCCGCCGGCAAGCTCGCCGCGATCTGCGCGCCGGTGGCGAGCGAGATGTCGCGCTCGGCCGAAGCACCGCCGGTGAGGATGCCAACGCGGATGCGCTTCGAGGTGGTCACCACTCCCCCACCAGCTCGACCTCGGGCACGAGCTCGACGCCGAACTTCTCTTTCACTTCCAGCCGGCAGCGGTCCATCAAGGCTTTGACGTCGGTCGCGCGGGCGTCGCCGACGTTGACGATGAAGTTCGCGTGCTTCGTGCTCACCATCGCGCCGCCCTCGCTCGCGCCCTTGAGCCCCGCCGCCTCGATCAAGCGACCGGCGTGATCGCCCTGCGGGTTGCGGAAGATCGAGCCCGTGTTCGGCTGCGCGAGCGGCTGCTTCGCCATACGCTCGTTCGCGATCTCCTTGATGCGCTTGACCGCGGTCGCGCGGTCGCCCGGCGTCCCGCGGAAACGGGCGCTCACCACTACGATCGGCGTCTTCTGCAGGCTCGAGGTGCGGTAGGCGAAAGCGAGATCCGAGTTCGGCACGGTCCAGGTGTCGCCGTTGAGGTCCATCAGCGTCGCGCCGACGAGGTCGTCCTTCGTTTCGCTGCCGAACGCCCCGGCGTTGCCGTGCACGGCCCCGCCGACCGTGCCGGGGACGGTCGCCATCCACTCGAGACCGGCGATGCCGTTCCGCGCGGCGACCGCGGCCACGGACGCGAGCGGCGTGCCCGACGACGCGGTGATGCTGAGCCCGTCGACCGAAGTCTCGCTCCAGTCGTTCTGGAGGACGACGCCCCGCACGCCGCGGTCGGAGACCAGCATGTTGGTTCCGCCGCCGAGCATCAGCACGGGCAGCTCGTGCTCGCGCGCGACGGCGATCGCGCCCACGAGATCGCGCTCGGTCGTCACCCGGACGAAGTAGTCGGCCGGGCCGCCGATGTGCAGCGACGTGTGCTTGCTCATCGGCTCGTCGCGGACGCCGAACGGGAGCACCTTCACACCGGCGTCCGGAGCAGCTCGAGCAGGCGCTCCCCGACAGGGCGGACGTCGCCCGCCCCCATCACCAGCACGACGTCGCCGGGCGACACGAGCTCGGCGACGATGCGCGCCGCCTCCTCGCCGTCCTTCGCGTAGCGACCGTCCACCGCCTCCGCCAGCGCTCGCGCGCGAGACGTCGCGTCCGCATGCTCGCGAGCGGACGAGAACGTCTCGACGATGACGACGGCCCGCGCGCGGCGCAGCACCGTGACGAACTCGTCGAAGAACTTCGCGAGCCGACTTGGCGTGTGTGGCTGGAACACGACGACCGCGTTCTCGAACGCGTTCAGGCCCACGGCGATCTCGGCCGGCATGTGCGCGTAGTCATCGACGACCTTGACGCCCGCGGCGCTGCCGAGCGGCTCGAGCCGGCGCTCCACTCCGGCGAACTCCGAGACGCCGCGCGCCGCGTCCTTCTTCGGGACACCGAACGTGTACGCGGCGAGGACCGCGCCGGCCGCGTTGAGGGCGTTGTGTTGACCCGGGATCTGAAGGCCGACGAGCGTGTCGCCGAGCGCGTACACGCCGGCCGCGTAGAGGCTGTCGCCGGATCGCGACACGCGGAGATCGGCGCCGGCATCGGTGCCGTAGGTCGCGACGTCGCGCGCCACTTCCGTGCGCGTGTATGCAGCGAGGTCACGCGCACCCTCGTCGTCGATGCACGTCACGAGGGTGCCGCGTGGCACGATGCCTCGGACGAACGTGCGGAACGCGTCGCGGTACGACTCGCGCGTCGGGAACATGTCGATGTGATCGTGATCGACCGTCGTCACGACCGCGACGAGCGGTCGAAGAGCGTGGAACGTGTTGTCGTACTCGTCGGCCTCGATCACGAGCACGTCGCTGCTGCCGGCGTGCGCGTTGGAGCCGATGCCGCGCAGAACGGCGCCGCAGATCAGCGAGGCATCCACGTTCCCCGCGCGCAGCGCGGACCAGACGAGCGCGGTCGTCGTCGATTTGCCGTGCGTACCTGCGATCGCGATCACGCGCTTGCCCTCCGCGAGGAAGCGCCAGGCGTCCTCGCGCTTCCACACCGGTATGTCGCGCCTGAGCGCCTCCGCGACCTCGACGTTGTCCTCCTTGTACGCGCTCGAGCGCAGGACGATCTCGGTCCCGGGTACGTGCTCCGCCGCGAAACGCTCGTGAACGGCCACGCCCTGGCGCGCGAGGGCCTCCGCCAGGGGCCACCGGCCGCTATCCGAACCGGTCACGTCGTGCCCGGCGGAGAGCAGCAGCTTTCCGATCGCCGACATCCCCGCACCGCCGATGCCGACGATGTGGATCCTCAACGGCAGCCACCGAGCGAGAGCAGGTCGCGCGCGATCTCCTGCGCGGCCTGCGGGCGCCCCGCGGTCCGCGCCGCGTTCGCCATCCGCCTTAGACGATCGGTGTTGTCCAGTAGCCCGTTGACCTGCGCGGTGAACCGGTCACCGTCGAGCTCGCCTTCGCGCATGCTCAGCGCGGCTCCCGATTCGACCATCGCGCGCGCGTTGGCGTCCTGGTGGCCCTCCATGGCCGCACCGAAGGGGATAAGCAGCAGCGGCACGCCGAACGCGAGCGGCTCGGCGATGGAGGACGCGCCGGCGCGGCCGATCACCAGGTCCGCGGCGGCCAGGGCGCCGCCCATCTCGTCGCCGAGGAACGGCCGAACGATGTAGCGATCACGCACTTCCGCGGCCAGGTTCGCGCGGCGCGACTCCGCGCGGGCGCCGTGCTTCTCGCCGGTGATGTGCAGGACGTACGCGCGCCGGAGGAGGCGGCCGAGCGCGGACCAGAGCGCATCGTTCACGCGCTCCGAGCCCTGGCTACCGCCGCTCACCACGATGAGCATCGCGTCCGCGGGTACGGCGAACGCCTCGCGGCCGGACACGCGGGTCCATTTCAGCAGCGACGCGCGGATCGGGGTCCCCGCCACGACGGTGCGCCCGCGCGGCAGCGCGTGCCGCGCCTGCTCGTAGGAGACGCCGATGCGTGAGCTGAGCGACGCGAGCAGGCGCGTCGCCCGCCCCGGTATCGCGTTGCCGTCCCAGAGGTAGACGGGCACCCGGATGAGCCGCGCCGCCAGCGTCACGGGGATGGCCACGACGCCCCCGGTGGTGCAGCACACATCCGGTCGGAAGCGGAGCACCGCGATGAGCGCGTCGAAGAACGCGAGCGGGACGCTGACGAGCGTGCGCAGCAGCGCCAGGCGCGACTGGGGGTCTCGCAGGGACGGCATGGGCGTCGCGTGGAAGGGAATGCCGGCGGCCGGCACGAGCTCAGCCTCGTGACCGCGACGACCACCGAGGAAGAGGAGTCCCACCTCTGGATCGATCACGCGAAGCGCCTGCGCGATCGCGAGCAGCGGGCTGACGTGCCCGCCCGTCCCGCCTCCGACGAGGAGC
>JBDTMY010000143.1:0-6485 GCA_039934015.1 Chloroflexota bacterium
ATCGCGAGCGTCGCCTCGGCGATCAGCTCGCTGGCCTGCGGGCCGACGATGTGGACGCCGACGATGCGCTGGTCCTTCCCGGCCGCGACGATCTTCGTCACGCCGTCGCTCTCGCCGAGCGCGCGCGCGCGGCCCGACGCCTTGAACGAGAAGCGGGCGACCTTCACCTCGTCGCCGTACTTCTCCTTCGCCTGTGCCTCGGTGAGGCCGACCTGCGCGATCTCGGGATGCGTGTACACGACATTCGGGACGACGTCGTAATCCATCGCCGCGTCCTCGCCGAGGATCGTGTCGACCGCGACCTCGCCCTGCGTCGACGCGACGTGCGCCAGCTTCGGCGCGCGCGGATCGCCGATGCAGTCCCCGATGGCCCAGATGCCCTTGACGTTCGTGCGCATGTGCTCGTCCACCGTGATGCCGAGCTTGTTGGTGGTCAGGCCGGCCTGCTCGACCCCGGAGAGATTCGCGACGCGACCGGCGCCAAGCAGCACCTCGTCGCCCTCGAAGACCTTCGAGGTGCCGCCGACGTCTGCGGTCACCTTGACCGAGCCGCCGGACCGCGAGACTTCCGTGACGCGCGCCTCCGTCACGATCGTGATGCCACGAGACTGGAGCGCGCGCGTGAGAAGTCGCACCAGCTCGGGATCGGCGTACGCGATCGGCTGCGCGAGCATCTCCACGACTGTGACCTCCGTGCCGAGCTCGGCGAAGAACGTGCCAAGCTCGAGACCGATGGCGCCGCCGCCGATGACGATCAGCCGCTTCGGCGCGGTCGTGAGCGAGAGGGCCGCCACATTGTCGAGCGGCTTGGATTCCGCGAGTCCTTTGATCGGTGGCAGGCCGACCTTTGAGCCCGTCGCGACGATGACGCTCTTCGCGTCGATCGCCTGCTCGCCGCTCGCGGTCTTGACCTTGAGCTGCGTTGACGACACGAGCGTCCCATCGCCTTTGATGAGATCGACCTTGCGCGCCTTGAGCAGCTGCTCGACGCCCGCGACGTTTTGCGCGACGACCGCGTCCTTGCGCGCCACGGCCTTCGTGAGGTCGAAGCGCGCCCCCTGCACGATGATCCCGTGCTCCTCGCCGTGCGTCGTGACCCAGTACGCGTGGCTCGAATCGAGCATGGCCTTGGAGGGGATGCAGCCGACCGTCACGCAGATGCCGCCGACGCGGTCGCGTTCGATGAGGGCGACGCGCGCCCCCTTCATGCCCGCGTGTAGCGCCGCGACGTAGCCACCGGGCCCGCCGCCAAGGATGGCGATGTCGTACGGCGTCACCTGAAAAGCGTAGCCACTTCGGATGCGTCGCGCTCCAGCGGATGCACCGCATATCCATGCTTCGCGTAGAGCCGCAGGTACAGCGGGAGGAACGCGAGGCCAAAACGCTCGTACTGCTTCACGTGCCGGAGCTCGTGCCGCCAGAGCCGCTCGGTGGGCTCGAACGCGAAGACGATGACGTGGCCGAAGGTGATCGCCGCGTAGTGCCGACGGGTGAGGATGAAGTGCGCGAGACCGCGGTCGCTCACATAGAGGAAACATCCGTCGCGGTAGCGCGGGCGCGCGAACGAGAGCCAGCCGAGCACGTGCCCGATCGGATCGGCGTGGTGGGCCACGAGCTTCCGCGCCGCGTCACTGCTCGATGAGATCGACCACCGCCTGCACCGCCGCCGTAACGCGGTCGGCCGTCGTCACACGTGGATCGAAGCGGAGGATGAGCCTGCGATCCATCGGCTCCATGCCCACGCTGATCATGCCCTCGATCTTCCTGCTACCCGCCACAACCTGTGACGCACAGGAGCTTCACATGAGAGCCGAGATCTCGAGCGAGACCTCCTCGATGTCGACCGCCGCGGTCGCGGCGGGCGCACGCGGCGCGCTGCCCGACGTCACGGCCGGCGAGCCGCACGCGACGATCGCGACGAACAAAAGGAAGGGCGCCAAACGCACTTCGTAATTGTGCGCTTGGCGCCCGCCTTCGCGTGGGTCAGAAAGTACTAGCGGTTGACGTCCTCGACGTCTTCCTTGACCTCGCCAATGACCTGCTTGCCCTTGCCCTTGGCCTGGTCGAGCTTGCCGCTGATCTCGGTCGAGCGGTCGCCGCCGAGCTTGCCGGCCTCTTCCTTGACCTTGCCCTTTGACTCGTCCCACTTGCCTTCAAGCTTGTCGTGCGTTGAATCCTTCATGGAAATAGTTCCTCCTGTGTGGGCTTCAAAGCCCCACAGGACAGGCGGCAAGAGCGGTGCCAGTTACGTCGAAAAACCGATTTCGTTACCGAGCGAGTAACAGCCAGCGGTGGGCACGCGCGATCGGCGGCGGCGCCCACCAATTGAGATCCCCGAGCAGGCGCATAGCGGCGGGGACGATGAGGGCCCGCACGAGCGTCGCATCGAGCGCGACCGCGACGGCCATGCCGAGACCGATCGACTTGATGATCACGACATCCGCCAGCGCAAAGCCGGTGAAGACGGCGACCATGATCCCGGCCGCCGCGGTGATGAGCCGACCACTTCGCTCGAGCCCCTCGGCCACAGCGTGTGTGTTGTCCTTCGTCCGCCGGTACTCCTCCTGGATCCGGCTGAGGAGCAGGACCTCGTAATCCATCGACAGGCCGAAGACGATGCAGAAGAGGATCACCGGGACGCTCGGGTCGAGCGCCTGCGGCGTGAAGTTCAGGAGCTCGCTGAAGTGGCCCTGCACGAAGACCCAGACCATCGCACCGAACGACGCGCTTATCGATAGCAGGTTCATGAGGACCGCCTTGAGCGGAAGCACGACGGAGCCAAGCAGGAGGAACAGCGCGATGTACGTCAGCACGACGATGAAGGCCACGGCGCGGACCGCGTGCGTGGCGATGAAGTCGATCGTGTCGATATCGAATGCGCTCTGGCCGCTGACGAGCACCTCGCCTCCGGCGGGATCGGGCAGGGCGCGTATCGCGCGTACCAGATCCCGCGCCGCGTCGCTCGCCCCCGGTCGCGCCGTGACCACCCGCATGAAGACGATGTGCGGCCCGGTCACGGAGCGTGCGGCGTCGGGTAGGACGCGCCCGCCGTCGTCGAAGGGCGCGGTGACACTGAGGACGTCCGGCAGCGCCGCGATCTTGCGTGACAGCGCGAAGACTTCGGCATCGCGGCCCGAGCGCAGCGGTCCTCCGTCGGCGAAGTTGAGGACAACGGTCATCGACGACTGCTCCTGACCAGGGAAATCGCGGACGAGCATGTCGTAGCCGCGGCGAGACTCAGCTTGCGGCGGCAGCGCGGTGGTGTCGGCGTTGGCGAGGCGGATCTGAAGGAATGGGGAGCCCGCGGCGAGCACGAAGGCGACCGTCGGTACGAGGACCAGCAGCGGTCGACGCATGACCGTCATGGCGACCCTGTGCCAGAAGCCGTTCCTGGTGCTGGATCCCGCGCGACGCGGAAATGGCAGGCGCCACGCATTCACGCGCGGGCCGAGGATCGCGAGGAGCGCGGGTAGGAACGTCAGCGCGTAGAGGACGGCCACCGCGACCACGATGGCGCCCGCCAGACCGAGCGATGCGAGGAAGGTGCCCTCGAAGAAGAGCAGACCCGATAGACCGATCGCGACGGTGAGCCCGGAGAAGACGACCGCGCGGCCCGCGGTGGCCATGCTGCGAGCGAGCGCGTCCTCGCGCGAGGCGCCGGCGGCAAGCTCCTCGCGGAAGCGGGCGACGACGAACAGCGAGTAGTCGATCGACGTGCCGAGCCCGATCAGCGTCACGATGTTGAGCGCGTACGTCGACACTTCGGTGAAGCGCGTCAGCAGGAACACGCCGCCGAGCCCACCGACGATCGCGAGCAGTCCAACGCCGAGGGGCACGAGCGCGCCAACGACCGTGCCGAAGACGATGAGCATGAGGATCAGCGCGACCGGCAGCGACACGATCTCGGCTCGCTGCAGGTCGCGATCGAGGATGTGATCGAAGTCGCGATTGATCGGCAGGCTCCCGGTGGCAAGGATCGCCAGGGTGTCCGAACGGACGCGGGCGCGCAGCTCCTCGAAGTACGCGTCCGCCACGGACCGCGGGTCCTTCAGCTGGACGACCGCGAGCATTCCGTGGCCGTCGCGGGAGAGCAGGCCGGCCTGCGGCGTGGCGTCGTAATAGGTGCGGACCCCCACGACACGTGGGTCGGAGCGCAGCGGCGCAAGCGCGTCGGTGGCCGCCTGGCGATAGGCCGAGTCGGTGACCGCGAGCGTTTCGCTCCGGAAGACGAGCAGGAACGACGTGCCGGCCGGGACACCGGACGCTCGCGGAAGCTCATCGCTCAGGAGCTGCGAGGCCCGGCCGGACTCGGTGGACGGGATCGTGTCGGGATTGCCCAGATCGCCGCCCTGAGCGAGCAGCACGCCACTGAGCGCGAGGAGGAGGATCGAGGCGCCGAGCACGACCCAGCGCCGGCGATGCACGAACCGGCCCCATCCCTCCAGCATCCGCAGACAGTACGTTCAACGTGGTCCCCGCCTTCCATCGCCAAGCTCACATTGACGGTCGGACGGCTCTCCGCTCATCGTGGACGCCGTGACTGCAGCTGACGTCCTCGGTCTCGGCGCGCGGCTGCCGGCCGGCTACCGCGCGCGCCCGTTCGACGACCGCGACCGCGACGCATTCGTCGCCGAACGCAACCGCGAACAACACTGGATGGAGCAGGGCAGCGCCGACGAGTGGCGGTACTGGGAGAACCTGATGAAGGATCCGTCGCTCCTCCGCGTGAGCGTGGATGCGCCGGACGGCACCATCGCGGCGATCGGCGACATCGGCGTCGGCTTCACGCCGCGCCCCGACCGCTCGCAGTTCGTCGGGATGACGGTCCTCGCCCCGCATCGGCGCAAAGGCATCGGGACCGCCCTGCTGAAGGGACTCGAGGACGAGGCGCGGCGGCGCGAGGTCCCGAAGCTGCTCGGCGGCGCCAACGAGAGCGAAAAGTTCGCGCTCGACTGGGCCCTCGCCAACGGCTACCGGGCGATCGGCCGCCGCATCGCGTCGTATGTCGAGCTCACGAAGTTCGAGCCCGGCCAGTTCTTCGACGCGCTGGAGAAGACACGCGCCGCGAACATCACGATCGCCAGCTTCACCGAGACGCTCCAGGGCAAGGACGCGGCGGCAAAGGAACAGTGGTGGCGCGAGCTCTACGCGGCCGAGGCGCCGATGTGGGAGGACATCCCCTTTGCGACCCCGACCCCGCACTGGCCGTGGGACCGTTTCTATGAGGCCTCCACGAGCGCCCAGATGCTCCACGACCTATCACTCGTCGCCTACGCCGGCGATCAGATCGCGGGATTCACGACCACGGGTAAGAGCAAGGACAAGGATGGTTGGACCTGGATGACCGGGACGGCCCGCGAGCACCGTGGCCGGGGCATCGCGCGCGCGCTCAAGGTCGAAGCCCTGACGCGGGCGAAGCGCAAAGGCCTGCGGGCGCTCGGCACGACCAACGACGAGCCGAACAAGTCGATGCGTGGCATCAACGCGAAGCTCGGGTATCAGATGCTTCCGGCGCACGTGGAGCTGGAGAAGCCGCTCGCCTGACCTCGGCGGCAGCAGGAGCAGGACGAGTCCCGCGCAACATAGGCTGGTGACCGTGTCGGACAGCGCGATCGCTTTCGACGGCGCGAGCAAGCGCTTTCGGAGTGGCACGCTCGCCCTGCGTGAGGTCACCTGGTCCATCCCCGTTGGTGCTCGAGCGTGCCTGCTCGGGCCGAACGGCTCGGGCAAGACGACGTCGATCCGTCTGCTTCAGGGCGCGCTCGCGCCGACGACCGGCCGGGTATCGCTCCTCGGCGAGGAGGTGAACGGACCCGGCTACGCCGAGACGCGGCGGCGGTGCGGCATCGTGCCTCAGAACGCCGGCATGTACACCGACCTCACCACGGCCGAGTACCTCGAGCTCGCCCGCAGGCTGTACGGCCGAGGCGATGTCGACCGCGCGATCGAGGCGTTCGGCCTCGGAGACCACCGCGAGAAGCGGCTCGCGCAGCTGTCCGGCGGGTTCCAGCGCCGCATCGTCGTCGCAGCCGCGCTGTTCTCAGAGCCGGAGGTGCTGCTCCTGGACGAGCCCAGCGTCGGACTCGACCCGGTCGCGGCGCGCGAGGTCCACGACTACCTGCGCGAGGCGATGCAGGGACGGACGACGCTTCTCTGCACGCACAATCTGGCCGAGGCCGAAGCGCTCTGCGACGACGTCATCATCCTGCGCGCCGGCGAGGTGCTCCTGCACGAGCCGCTGGCCACGCTTCGTGGTCGCCAGCGACCGCGCACCCGTCTCGTGGCACGTCAGCCCGCGGAGGAGCTCGCCGCTCGCGTGCGCGCGCACGGTCACACCGCATCCGTCGACAACGGTGCCGTCATCGCATCGATCGACGCCCGGTCAGAGGCGCCGGAATTGCTCCGCGCGCTCCTCAGCGAGAGCCTCGAGGTATACGAGTGCAGGCCGCTCGCGGCAACGCTCGAAGAGCTTTTCCTCGAGGCCG
>JBDTMY010000144.1:0-7293 GCA_039934015.1 Chloroflexota bacterium
TGCCGTACCCGCTGTGGTTCTTCGACAACCGCCACGCTGCGAGGGCGCTCCCGGCCGTTGCCGACATGGAGGCCGCGCCGAGCTGGGCGAAGCTCCCGGGTTTGTTCGCGAAGGTCCTGATCTAGCCGACCTTCGTTCGGAGCAGCTCGAGGATCTCGTGTTGTCCCGTACTGTTCGACCGTGCCGCCGTGCGCGGTGATGACGCGCGAGATCTCGCCGAAGGCGCTGCCAAACTCCCGCTTGAGCCGCTCAGCCCAAAACGCGTCGTCAGTTCCGTCGATCCGACGATATCGACGAACATGCACGTGACGAGGCGCCGCTCTTCGCGCCCGGCGGTCATGCCGCGAGTTTGGGCATCGTCTTACTCAGCGTCGTGTTCACGAAGCGGTGGGTCGCGATCAACCGGAACCGGCGAAAGTCCGCGAATCCGTCGCGAACGACCCCGCGAGGAATCCGCAACTCGGGCCTGCCGGTGGCGCACGTCGGTATTGACTTCGTGTATTACACGAACGCACGTCATGGTATATACTCACGGTCAGTGTGGACAGCCGACCGGTGGTCTGGGACGCGACCAACATCCGGCACCTCGAGCGCGATCATCCCGAACGAGGGGTCGTTCGCGCCGAGGTCACAGAGGCCCTGAACGACCCGCAACGTGTTGAGTCAATGGAGCGCCGAAGAGGCGCCGACTATCACGCGGTGGTCGGCAGCACCGCAAAGGGCCGCCTTCTGGTGGTCGTGTGGGTCGATCACCCCGAGGGCCGTTTTCCGGTGCATGCCCGACGCGCTGGACGGCTTGCTGCAAGGAGGTACTACACATGAGCGCTATCCGAACCTGGGCCGATCCGTTTGAAGACATGTCGGACGAGGAGTTCGACGAGCACGTTGACGGGCTCTTCGCCTCCCGACCGAGCACGGTCGCTGTTTCACTTCGCATGGCTCCTGAGCTCTTGGGCCGCGTTAAGCGTCAGGCGGCTCGAGCGGGAGTTCCCTACCAGACCTACATGAAGGGCATCCTCGAGGCGGGGATCGCTCGGCTCGAACGTCGTGCGTCCGCGCCAAGGCGACCTGCCGGCAGCGCTGCGCGTAACAGATAAGGCGCGCGCTGCGGGCCGCGCGTGAAAGCTGCCCCACTTGCCTGGCGGCGAGCCTGCGCAACGCTCTTCATGCACGCTATGTCGGCGCGCGGACCGACCAATTACACGCGATCATGTTTTGCCGCGTTCGCTCGTGCGCAAGGTCCTTGGCGGGCGATCGATCTCCTCACTGCGAGACAAAGCTTCCGTCTTGACTGTTCTGTAAACGGACCTCGTTGCGCGGTCCGCTGGCTGCCACCGGCGCGGCCCGAGGAGGAGCCCGCGGAGCACGACCTGTCACCCGCAAGTTCCTGACCCGACGGCCACACCCAGGTCGCCGGCTTGCTAGGTCGTCGTCTGCTCGCCGCTATTCGGGATGGCGATGCGCACCGACGGCAGCGTCACGGTGAAGCTGCTCCCCCGATCGATGCCTGAGCTATCGACCGTGATGTGTCCGCCCTGAGCCTCGACGATCTGCCGGCACACCGCGAGGCCAAGTCCCTCGCCCGGGGTGCGCTGCGCCAGGCGTGGCGACCGGAAGCCGCGCTGGAAGACATGCTCGATCTCGTCCGGCGCGATGCCCGCTCCCTCGTCCTGCACGACGAAGCGCACCTCGAGGTCGCCGGGAATGATCTGCAGCGTGATCGCGCCGGAGTCCGGCGAATACTTCGCCGCGTTCCGCAGCAGGTTGTCGAAGACCTGCGCGAGGCGGACCGGGTCGATGTGGGCCAGCGCGGGCTGGTCGGGCTTCACGAGCCACGCATCGCGGCCGGTGAGAGCGCGCAGCCGGCCGACGGCCTCGGTCGCGACCTTCACGACATCGGCGACGTCCTTCTCCAGCGCGGTGCGACCGAGCAGGTCGGAGATGATGCGATCGAGCCGCGTGAGCTGGTCCTGGACGGCGCCGAGGTTGCGCGAGATGAGCGTCGCGTACCCGTGCACGGAGGTGAGCGGGTTGCGCAGCTCGTGCGCCGCCATCGCGACCGCGTCCTCACGTGCCTGGAGCACGACCCCGAGCCGCTCGGACTCGACCCGCAGCTGCTGCGCGTCGCCGCGCTGGTGGTCGCGATCACGAACGAGATCCGCGACCGCGCCCGCGACGTGCGCGAGCCTTTGGACGAGCGCGAACTCCGGCTCCGTGAGCACGCGGTCGCTCGAGAGAGCGATGAGGCCGCGGCCCTGACCCGCGGTGACGACGATCGCGGAGCGCGCGTCGAGCTTCGCGAGGACCGGGCGCGACCAGTGCGTGCCGCTGCCGACCAGGAGCGCCGCGGCGCCGCCGCCGCGAGCGAGCTCGACCGCCGCGTCCTTCGGGAGCTCGCCGGTGAGGAGATGGCCGTCCGCAAGACGGACGATCGCGGCGCGCCCGGCGACGGCCGCCGCGGCGACCGTGAGAGACGCGAGCGTCCCGGCCTCGGTGGCCTCGCGCGGTGTCTCGGCCAGCGCATCGAGCGCGTGCGCGGTCGCGTCCCGGAGCCGTTCGGCGTGCTCTGCCCGTTCTGCTGCGGCGAGCAGCGGCGCGATATCGGCGATCAGGTCATGCGCGATGGTCTCGACCTGCGCGACGTCCGTGCCCTCGGTCGGAAGGACGACCGCGACGTACCGCGACTCGCGGATCGGCAGGCGCTCGACGAAGCCCGGCTTGTCACCGAGCGACTCCTTCAATGCCTTCTCTTCAGTGCCCATCCGCACGTGGACCGCGCCGAGCGCGAGGATCTGCGCCCGCAGCGCGTCGAGCAGCGACGCGCTTCCGCGCGCCTCGGCGAACGCGCGTAGCGCATGCCCGTGCCGGCGCATCCGCTCGCGGTCGGCGGTCGCGCGCACGGCGCTGTAGACGAGCTCAGCGCTGATCAAGCCGATCGCCACGAGCGCCTGGACGACCCACAGGGCCGAGGCCGGCGCCTCGGCGCTGCGCGCGACCAGGGTGACGTCGTACGCGAGGATCGACGCGGCAGTGGCCCCGAACACGCCGAGCGGGCCACGCCAGAGCGCGGTGTTGGCGATCGCGAACCCGTAGAGGATCCAGCTCGGCGCGTCGAGCGGGAGCGCGAAGACGATCGCCGTGGCGGCGACCACATCGAGCGCGCTACCGGCGAGGGCGCGGGCCTCCGGCATGTTGCCCTGAGGCAGGTAACGGAGCGCGACCGATGCCGCGATGAAGAGGGGGATGGTCGCGGCGGCGAGGGCGTTAGCGCGGTCTCCCGCCAGCAGGACGAGGGTCGTGGCGAGCGCGGCGGCGGCGAGCCGGAGGCGCAGGGCAGCACGCTCCGTGTCGAGCGCGAACACCGCTTCCCCACGCATGCCCTGGTAACGCACGCCCACGCGAGCACAGTACGTGCATAACTCCCTACCAAACGTTCGTTTGGGCAGGTACCATGACCCGGATGGCGAGCATTCAGAAAGCGGTCGTCGTGGGCGGTTGGCGCACTCCGTTCGTGAAAGCGGGCACCGACTACGCCGACCTCGACGTCCTCGACCTCGCGAAAGTTGCGACCGCAGAGACACTCGCCCGTACAGAAACGGCGGCGCGGGACGTCGATGAGGTCGTCTACGGCAACGTCTCGCGCCCGGTCGCGTACCACAACATCGCGCGCGAGATCGTCCTCGCGCTCGGTCTTCCGACGAACATCTACGCCGCGAGCGTGGGCATGGCCTGCGCATCGGCGTGCGTCGCGATCACGACCGCGGCCGATCACATCGCGGTCGGCACCGCGACCTCGGCGCTTGCCGGTGGAGCGGAGAGCCTCTCGAACATCCCGATCACGTACACGCCCAAGCTCGCGCGCGCCCTGGTGCGCGCATCGCAGGCGAAGACGCTGCCGCAGAAGGCGGCGAGCTTCGCCGACGTGCGTCTCTCGGACCTCGCGCCGGTGGCGCCGGGCATCAGGGAAACGAGCACCGGCCTGACGATGGGACAGTCTGCGGAGTCGATGGCCTCCATCAACGCCATCCCCCGCGAAGCACAGGACCAGTGGGCGCTGCGCAGCCATGAGAACGCCGCGCGCGGCTGGGCCGACGGCCGGCTCGCGCAGGAAGTCACGCCGCTCTATCGCAACGGCAAGTCGGTGACGAAGGACGGCCACATCCGCGGCGATACGACCATCGAGAAGCTCGGCCTGCTGCGCCCGGTGTTCGACCGCGCGCACGGAACGATCACCGCGGGCAACGCCAGCCCGCTCACCGACGGCGCGGCTACGGTGCTGCTCATGTCGGAGGAGCGCGCACGCTCGGAGGGCCGCACCGGCCTGGTCGCGATCCGCTCGTACGCGTATGCCGCCGTCGATCCCGCGGATCAGCTGCTCATCGCGCCGGCCTACGCGATCCCGCTCGCGCTCGAGCGCGCGGGGCTCTCACTTTCCGACATCAGCCTGATCGAGATGCACGAGGCCTTCGCGGCCCAGGTGCTCTCGACCTTCCACGTGCTCGAGAAGAACGGCGCGGGTCGCATCGACGAGGACATCGTGAATGTCATGGGCGGCTCCATCGCGCTGGGCCATCCGTTCGGCGCGACCGGCGCGCGCCTGGTCATCACGCTCGCGAACGAGATGCGACGGCGCGGCGTGCAGTTCGGACTCGCCAGCGCGTGCGCCGCGGGCGGGAACGGCGCCGCGATCGTGCTCGAGCTCCTCCCGTGACCAGCACGCAGGACGTGACAGCCCGCATCACGCCGCCGGCGATCGACATCGCTTCCATCAAGGCCGCCGGTGCGCGCTTCGAAGACGGCGACATCGCCCGCATCGTCATCGACCGGCCAACGGACAACGTGAACGCGATCGACCCCCCGCTCATCGCCGCGCTCGCGAACGCGATCGACGACGCGCGCGCCGCGCGACCCCGCGGGCTGATCATCGTGAGCGCCAAGCCCGACCAGTTCGTCGCTGGCGCCGATCTGTCGATGCTCTCCGCGTGGCCATCGGCCATGGAGATCAGCCAGGCCAGCCGTCAGATCCAGCGGATCTTCAACGACCTGGCGGCGCTCCCCTTCCCCACTGTCGCGGCGATCAACGGCAGCGCGCTCGGTGGCGGCTACGAGCTCGCGCTCGCGTGCGACTGGCGCATCGCCGCGGACGCGCCGAGCGTGCGCATCGGTCTGCCGGAGATCTCGCTCGGCCTTCTCCCCGCCGCCGGTGGAACGCAGCGGCTGCCGCGCCTCATCGGTCTGCCCCGCGCGCTCGACCAGATCCTGAACGCGCGCCGCAGCAACGCGCGCCGCGCGCTGCGCGCCGGTCTCGTCGACGAGGTCGTGCATCCCGCCGCGCTCGAACGCGCCGCTATGGATCGGGCCGGGCGCCGCGAGAAGCGAAAGGTGCAGGGAGGAACATCGCTCGTCGACCGTGCCGCGACCTGGCTCACGCCGCTGCGCGCGTACGCACTACGGACGGCGCGCGCCGGAGTGGTGAAGGAAACGAAGGGCCACTATCCCGCGCCGCTCAAGGCGCTCGAGGCCATCACCGTCGGACTCCAGCAGGGAATGGACGCCGGCCTCGAGGCCGAGGCGCGTCTGTTCGGCGAGCTCGCCACGAGCGAGGTCTCGCGCAACCTGATCGCGCTGTTCCTGCTGGGTCTCGCCCAGCGGCGTGCCGCTTTCGAAGGACTGCCGCGCGGCGCGGCGCCGAACGACATCGCCGTCGTCGGCGCGGGCCTGATGGGCTCGGGCATCGCGCAGGCCGCGTCGATCGGCGGCGCGACCGTACGCCTGCGCGACGTCGACACGGGCGCCGTCGCGAAGGGACTCGACACGGTGCGCAAGCTCACGACGGATGCCTCGCGCAAGCGCGTCATCGAGCGCCGCGAGGCCGCGCGCGTGATCTCGCGCGTTACCGGAACGACCGACTACTCCGGCTTCCGGCGCGCCGATCTCGTCATCGAGGCGGTCTTCGAGGACCTGGCGGTGAAGCGCAACGTCATCAAGGAGCTCGAGGACATCGTTCGCGAGGACACGGTCATCGCGACGAACACCTCCGCGCTGCCGATCGCGGACATCGCGCGGAACGCGATGCATCCGGAGCGCATCGTCGGCATGCACTTCTTCTCGCCGGTGCACCGCATGCCGCTGGTGGAGGTCGTGCAGCCCGAGAAGGCGGATCCGAAGGCGCTCGCGATGGTCGTCGCGGAGGCGCAGGCGATGGGCAAGACCGCGATCGTCGTGCGCGACACGCCCGGCTTCTACACCACGCGGGTCCTCGGCTTCATGCTCGCCGAGGCGATGCTGCTGCTCGAAGAGGGCGCGCGCATCGAGGACGTGGACAAAGCGATGGTCGCGTTCGGCTGGCCCATCGGGCCGCTCGCGCTCACGGACGAGGTCGGCCTCGTCGTCGCCCGGCATGTTGGCGAGACCGTCGCGGCCGCCCGCGGCATCAAGAGCGGTCCGAGCGCGGTGCAGCGCCTCACCGACGCGGGCATGCAGGGCAAGCGCGGCGGTCGCGGCTTCTACCGGTACGACGGGAAGAAGCGAACGCCGAACGCCGACGTGTACGCGCTCATCGGTATGGCGCCCGGCGCGGTGTGGCACGACGAGGAGACCGCGCGGCGCCTCACGCTGCTGTTCGTCAACGAGGCGGCGCGCTGTCTCGACGAGGGCGTGCTGCGTTCGGCGGCGGAGGGGGACCTCGGCGCGGTGCTGGGCGTCGGCTTCCCGCCATTCCTCGGCGGTCCGTTTCGCTGGGCCGATACCGAGGGCGTCGTGATGCGCGACGACCTGCGCCGGCTCGCCGCCCGCTTCGGCGAGCGCTACACGCCGTCCGCGTCACTGATGCAGGGAAGGCGCTTCTATGCCTAACTTCTTCACCGAGAACCCGGATCTGCTCACGACCTTCGATCGCGTCGTGCGCTGGGACGAGATCGTTCCCCGCAGCGAGGGCCAGGACGCGGACGTCGCCGACACGGTGTCCACCTGGCGCGAGGTCCTCTCGGTCGCGGGCGAGTACATCGGGAGCGAGGTCGCCAGGCGCGCGCGCCAGGTCGACGAGCTCGGCGTCATCCGCGAGAACGGCAAGGTCTCGCTCAGCGAGCCGCTGCAGGCGAATATCAAGGGTCTCGCGGAGCTGGGGCTCATCGGGCTGTCGTTCCCGAAAGAGCACGGCGGAAGCGGGCTCCCCTTCACCGTCACCGCCTTCGTGATCGAGATGCTCGCGCGCGCGTGCGCGAGCACGATGATCCAGAACGGCATCGCGTACACCGCGCCGGCCGCGATGATCTTCCGCGACGGCAGCGACGA
>JBDTMY010000145.1:0-3436 GCA_039934015.1 Chloroflexota bacterium
CAGTGACGCGTCGGAGTTCACGATCGTGAAGCGATTGAAGGGCGGGACCGGCACTGACTTCGGCGTTCCGTCGCTCGGACTACCGTCGGATGGCGACGCGATCTCCGCAGCCGAGCTCGAGCGTCTCACGCGCATCCTCGACGCTTGCTGGAACGCGTTCGATCGCGCGGCCAAGTCCGCCAAAGGCCTCGAGCTGCGCAAGGGTCCGCGTGGCGGCGGCCGCGATCTCGGCAAGATGGCCGGGCACGTCGTCGAAGCGGATCAGGCGTACATCGCCCAGCTCGGCGCGCGGCCGCCGAGACCCGCTGGTGGTCGACCGCTCCCACCGAGCGATCTGCACGACGCCATGCTCGAGGCGCTGCGTGCCTGCGCGCTTGGACTGCCCATCTCCGAGCCGAGACCGACCAAGAATCCGTGGACGCCGCGCTACTTCGCGCGCCGGGTCGCGTGGCACGTGCTCGATCACGCGTGGGAGATCGAAGACCGCGCGATACGCCCACGCTGAGACCTGACCTAGCTACTCTGCCGGCGCGGTCTTCAGCGCGTCGTCGGTCACGACCATCGTGAGGAACGGGAACGCGAATGCCCCTTGGTCGGTCTCGCTGTCCTGCATGACCTGGAACGCCTCTGGCGCGACCGGCGGGCCGTTCCGCATCAGAAGCCAGCGCTCCTTGTCGGGCCACTGCGCATACGCGACCCACGACCCGTCTTCGGCACGGTGGAGACGCGACCCGAGCGCACCGTAGCGGGCCATGATCTTCTCCGTCGCGCTCCGCCACGCGGTGCGGAACTGCCGTTCTTTGCCTTCCTGGATGTGCCATCGATAGAGAACGATGAACATCTGCACTCCGATCCCGCACGTTGACGATACGCATCACGAACGGAGCGGAGTGCATCGTCGCTACACAACGGCGCCGTCGCTCTGACTTCGGCATCATCCGCGGATGTCTTCGCTGCGCAGCCCCGATTTCCTCAAGGTCTGGAGCGGCTACACGATCGCGGTCATCGGCAGCGAGATCACCGTGCTCGCGTTGCCCCTCACCGCCGTCCTTCTACTCGGAGCGAGTGCCACGGAGACCGGCGTGCTGGTCGCGGCCCGGATGGCGCCCGCGCTCGTCCTTGGCCTGTTCATCGGCGCCTGGGTCGATCGGCTGCCGCGACGTCCGATCATGGTCGCCTCCGACGTCGGAAGCGCGCTCGTCATCGGATCCGTGCCGATCGCGGCCGCGCTGGGCGTTCTCAGCCTGGCGCAGCTCTACGTCGTCGCCTTCGCCGCCGGTGTATTCGCGATCGCGACAGAGGTCGCGAGGACGGCCCTCGTGCCTACGCTGGTGGGTCGCGGACAGCTCGTCGCTGCGAACAGCCGATTTCAGGCATCCGGCGCGGTCGCGCACGTCGCCGGTCCGTCTCTTGGCGGCTTCCTGGTGCAGGTCCTGACGGCGCCGACGGCGATGCTCTTCGACGCCCTGACCTTCCTCGCCTCCGCGGCACTGCTCGCGACCGTCCGCGTCCGCGAGCTGATGACGCCGCGCCCGGCCGGTAGTCGGATGTGGTTGGAGATCACTGAGGGTCTGCGCTGGATGCGCGCGCACGACATCATGTTCCGCTGCGTCGTCGCGATCGCTCTCGCGAACATCGAGTGGTTCGCGGTCCAGGCGATCCTCGTCGTGTACGCGACGCGGGAGCTGGGGCTCCCGCCTGCGCTGCTCGGGATCAGTCTCGCGGCGATCGGACCCGTGAGCCTTCTCGGTGCCGCGCTCGCAGGGCCGCTCACCACGCGGTGGGGCCTAGGTCCGGTGATGATCGCCGCCCTCTTCCTCGAGACCGTCAGCCGTTTTCTTCTGCCGTTCGCTGCCGGCGATCCGATCCAGGCTGCGGTCGTGCTGGCGGTGTCGCAGGCGATCCTCGGCCTGACCGTGCCGCTCTGGACGGTGAGCTCCAGCAGCCTGCAGCAGGCCGTCACACCCGAGCGCCTCATCGGGAGGGTGAACTCGGCGACCCGCTTTGTCGGATGGGGCGTTGCGCCGCCGGCCGCGATCGGCGCCGGCCTACTGGCTGATGCGATCGGGCTGCGCCCGACGCTCTTCGCGTCGGCGCTCATCGCCGCAGTCGCGTTCGTCTATCTCTGGGCATCGCCGGTGCGCCGCTACCGCGTGCCGTAGCAACTTTGGGAACTAGCGCCGCGCGGCGACGTGAAGGCAACCGAGCGTCACCGCAAGCGCCGTGAGGCAGATCCCAAGGCTGGACACGCCGTTCGATTGCATGACCAACCCGATGCCCGCGGGCAACAGCGCGCCACCGATCATGCCCGCCGCGACCAGGTAGCCGATGACGTGGGGCGCCGCGGCACGGCCGACACGGCGTGGAATGAGATAGAGCAGGAGCGGCACGAACACCGAAAGTGACAGCCCGATCGACGGCAGCGCGACGAGCGCCGCGATCGCTGGTGGGAGCATCCAGAAAGCGAACGCGCTGGCGATCGTGCCGATCACGCTGAGATCGATGAGCCGCGCCGCTCGGACCCCATCGCCGAAGAGCGCGAGCGCGATACGACCGGCCGCAAGGGCGGACCAGTAGAGGAAGACCGCGAGACCGGCCAGGCCGTCGGTCAGCGTCCCGTCAGTGGTGAGGCGCGTGAAGCTCCATTGACCGGCGCCAAGCTCGACGCCGACGTACACGAACATGAGCGCCGCACCCATGATCGCGGCCCGGCGCGCGCCGGTCGCAGCGACGGGCGCGTCTTCGCTTTCCGGCGTGGCCGCGAGGTCACCTCGCCGGAGGTACGTCGCGACCGCGAAGGAGACGAACGCCATCGCCGCGAGCGCATAACCGACGCGCCACGAGCCGGCCGCGACGAGCACGAGGCCGATGAGCGGCGGACCGAGTGTCGCACCTACTGCCCACGCCCCATGCACCGCGCCCATGAAGCGAATGCCGCCTCGAAGCGCGGCTTCGGTGTTCACCGCCGCATCAAGCAGTCCGAGACCGGCGCCCAGCACCGCGGCCGCGACGATGATCGTCGACCACGACTGTGCGACCGTGAATAACAGGAGCCCGACGGCGGCGAGCGTCGTCGGCAGGAGCAGCAGCGCGATCGTGCCGAATCGCTGTCGAACCATCCCCGACAAAGCACTCGAGCCGAACTCCGCGAGCGTCATCGCAGCGAGCACGAGGCCCAGCCCGGCGAGCGGCGCGTCCAGCTCCGCGCGGATCGACGGCCACGCGATGCCGAGCATCCCCGTCGGGAGTCCGAGGATCACGAAGCCACCGAACGCGATGGTCGCCGTCCGCCTCCGCATCAGCCGAGTACCCCGATCACTTCTAGCTGGCGATGACGAACCCGTCATGCCGCGCGCCTGAGGTCCATCACGATGTTCAAGTGAGCGGCTGCCGCGGCCTGGATCGATGACGGTGAAGACCCGCAGCCTCGCCACCA
>JBDTMY010000146.1:0-8315 GCA_039934015.1 Chloroflexota bacterium
AGGCGCCGCCGACCCCGGAACCGGCGTACCAGGCGCCGGCGTACGAGGCGCCGGCGTACGAGCCCGAGGCGCCCGTCTCCGAGCCGGAGTCGTCTTCGTTCGCTTCGGAAACGCCCACGTTCGAGCCAGCCGGAGACACGTTCGCACCGGCGCCGGAGGCGCGGGACTTCACTTCGGAGCCCCTGACCGAGACCCCGGCGGCGGCGCGGGACTGGATCACGCCCGACGAGGCGGTGCCCGCCGAGGACTGGACGGTGACGCCGGTCGAGCCGGCGCCGATCTCCGAGGTCGCGCCGCAGTGGTCGGCACCGGAGACGGCCCCTGCGCAGGAGTGGACCACGCCGCAGGCCGCCGAAACGCCGGCGATGGACGACCGCCTCAGCGCACTCTCCGGCATCTTCGGTCCGGCGCCAACGGAGGCGGAGACGCCGGCGCCCGAGGAGCCGCCGCTGAGCTCGTGGGCGCCGCCCGCGGGTGCGTCGGAGCAGTGGGGCACGACGGCGCCGCCGACCCCCGGCGCCGAGCGATGGAGTGCCCCTCCGGCGCCCGAACCGGCGGCGCCCGCGACGTCGGACGACCCGTGGGGCGCGCCGCCTTCGGTGGCACCTGCCGCGCGCTCGTGGACGCCACCCGCGTCAACCCCCGCACCCGCAGCGGCGAACGACGACTGGGTCGCGCCCACGCCGCCGCCGTCGCAGAGGACATGGTCCGCGCCCGCGGCGACGCCGACTTCCGCGGATCCGTGGGGAGCTCCTTCCAAGTCCGATCCGCGAAACGCGGCGCTGAGCATCCCCGAGCCAGGCACTCCGCCGGTCGAGGAGTGGAGCGCCCCGCCGACCACGCAGCCCGAGAAGAAGAAGCGCGGACTGTTCGGCTTCGGCCGCGACAAGCCGGCGCCGCCCCCGGTGGCGGGCACGCCGCTTCCGACCGCCGGCGTCGTCGGCAGTCGCGTCGGCGTGGTCGCCGCTCTCGCGAACGCGCTCATCGCCGAGTACAACAACGGCCAGTACGGCAAAGGCCGGATCGAAGAGCGCATCGCCAACCTCCTGATGCGCGTCGACGAGCAAGCGGACCCGATCGACCGGCCGCTGCCCATCGTCGACGAGCGCATCGACGTCGAAGCGCTCGAGCGCGAACAGCTCGCCGAGTCGCAGGCCCTGCCATATCTCGCGCTCCTGGTGACGACGATCTTCGCCGACGCCGAGAAGACCTTCGGCAAGGACAAGGCGAAGAAGGGGTACAAGGCCGCGCAGAAGAGCGTCGTGCTCGGCGACGCGAGCGCGCTTTCATCGCCGGACCTCGCCGGCAAGCTTCCCCGGGTCTGAGCGACAACTACTTCCTCGGCATCGACCTCGGCGGCACGCACATCCGCGCGGTCGTCGCGACGCTCGATGGCGACCGTCACGAGATCGTCGCGCGCGATGAGCGACGCACGCCACGCGACGGCGCCGACTCCATCCTTCGCGCGCTCGCGGACTCCGCGAGAGCGAGCGCGCGCGAGGCCGGCGTCCCGCTCCATGAGCTCGTCGCGGTCGGCTGTGCCGCGCCCGGCCCGCTCGACCATCGGACCGGTCTGGTGCACGAGGCCCCGAACCTCGTCGGCTTCATCGAGTTCCCGCTCGCGTCCCGACTGTCGGACGCGCTCGACGCGCTGACGGTCTTCGTCGATCGCGACACCGCGATGGCCGCCGTCGCCGACGGCACGCTCGGCGCCGCGCGCGGCGTGCGTGACTTCGTCTACGTGACGGTCTCCACCGGCCTCGGCGGGACGATCGTCAGCGGCGGCCGCATGCTTCGCGGCGCGACGAACACCGCCGGCGAGATCGGGCACTTTCCTGTCGCGTTCCAGATCGACCCGTCCCGCGACGCGGCGGCCGATCTGCCGCGCTGCAGGTGCGGCTCGTACGGCTGCGCCGAGTCTTTCGCCGCGGGCAGGAACATGGCCGAAGCGCTAGGGGTCGCGGGCGCGGCCGAGGTTTTCGCCGCGGCGGACCGCGGGGATGAACGCGCGACGACGATCGTCACTCGTGCGGAGCGGGCGCTCGCGAATCTCGCCGTGGGTCTGGTCAATGTGCTGAACCCCGCGCTCATCGTGGTGGGCGGATCGATCGCCGACAACCGGCCGGGACATGTGCTCGACCCGATGCGTCGCGCGATCGCGGACCGCGCATTCCGCGCACCGGCGTCCGCGGTGCGGGTCGTCCCCGCGTCGCTCGGTGGGGACGTCGGCATGCTGGGTGCTGTCTTCGCTGCCCGGGAGCGCCTGGCGGGGCGAGGGGAGTGGTTCCTTTAGGCTCACCTCAACAAGGGGGGTCAGCAAATGGGCGCGCGCATCGGCATCAACGGTTTCGGACGCATCGGCCGGCAATTCCTCAAGGCCGTCCTCGAGCGGCACCCCGAGCTCGAGGTCGTCGCCCTGAACGATCTCACCGACCCGCAGATGAACGCTTACCTCTTCAAGCACGACACCAACTACGGCAATTTCAAGGGTGAGGTCTCGGCCACGGCCGACTCCCTCGTCATCAACGGCCGGAGCATCAAGGTGCTGCAGGAGAAGGATCCCGCCAAGCTCCCGTGGAAAGCGCTGGATCTGGACATCGTCATCGAATCGACTGGCTTCTTCACCGACGGGACCAAAGCAAAGGCGCACATCGAGGCCGGCGCGAAGAAGGTCATCATCTCGGCACCGGCGAAGAATGAGGACATCACCGTCGTGCTGGGCGTCAACGAGGACGCCTACGACCCGGACAAACACCACATCATCAGCAACGCGTCGTGCACCACGAATGGTCTCGCACCGGTCGCGAAAGTGCTCAACGACGAGTTCGTGATCAAGAAGGGCTTCCTCACGACGGTCCACTCGTACACGAACTCGCAGCGGACGCTCGACACCGCGGCGAAGGAGCCGCGCGATGCGCGAGCGGCGGCCGAGAACATCGTTCCATCGGAGACCGGCGCGGCCAAGGCCGTCGCTCTCGTGATCCCCGCCCTGAAGGGCAAGTTCGCCGGCATGGCGTTCCGGGTCCCGACCTCGACCGTGTCCGTCGTGGACTTCGTGGCGACGCTCGGACGAGAAGTCACTAAGGAAGAAGTGAATGCCGCCTTCAAGCGCGCGAGCGAGCACGAGCTCAAAGGGATCATGGGTTACACGGAGGAGCCGCTCGTCTCGAGCGATCTGAAGGGCGACGACCGCTCGACGATCGTGAGCGCGATCGACACGGTCGTCCTCGGCGATACCGTGAAGGTCATCTCCTGGTACGACAACGAGTGGGGCTACGCCTGCCGGCTCGCCGACATCGCGGCGTTCGTGGCGTCGAAGCTCCGCGTTCCCGCGGCGGCCTAGCTTCGCGTGACGGGCTTCGCGAAGCGGACCGTCCGAGACGTCGATCCGTCCGGGAAAAAGGTCTTGGTCCGTGTCGATCTCAACGTGCCGCTCGCCGACGGTGAGGTAGCGGACGATTCGCGCATCCGCGCCGCACTTCCCACCATCGAGTACCTGCTCGAGCACGGCGCCGCCATCGCGCTCTGCTCTCACCTCGGACGCCCCCAGGGTCCTGATCCGAAGCTGAGCCTGAAGCCGGTCGCGAAGCGCCTTGGCGAGCTTCTCGGACATGACGTGCCGCTGCTGTCTGACTCGGTCGGGCCCGCCGTCCGGCAAGCCGTCGCGAAGCTCCGGCCCGGTGATGTCGTGCTGCTCGAGAACGTCCGCTTCCACCCCGAAGAGGAGAAGAACGATCCGGCGTTCGCGAAGGAGCTTGCCGCCGGCCACGACCTCTACGTCAACGACGCCTTCGGCGCGGCGCATCGCGCGCACAGTTCGACCGAGGGTGTCGCGAAGATCCTTCCGGCGTATGCGGGCCTCCTCCTTGAGAAGGAGCTCCTCGCGCTGGGCGGTCTGCTGAGCGCGCCGCAGCGGCCGTTCCTTGCCATCATCGGCGGCGCCAAGGTGAGCACCAAGATCGACGTCCTGCGCGCTCTCCTTCAGCGCGTCGACGCGCTCGCGATCGGCGGCGGCATGGCGAATACGTTCCTGCTCGCGACGGGACGCAGGATCGGCCGCTCGCTCGCGGAGCCCGATCGCGCCGACGAGGCGCGCCGGATCCTGAGCGACGCCAAGGCGCAAGGCAAGCGCGTGCTCCTACCGGAGGACGTCCTGTGTGCGCCGTCCGTCGACGAAGCCGACGCGCGAGCCGCCCACGCGGTCGGCATCGACGACGTCCCCGGCGATCACGCGATCGTCGACATCGGTCCCCGCACGATCGAGCGTTACGCGGACGAGATCCGTCGCGCTAAGACGATCTTCTGGAACGGCCCGGTCGGCGTCTTCGAGATCCCCGCCTTCGCGACAGGCACGAGGCGCGTTGCCGAGCTGCTCGCGACGAGCGGGGCCGTGACGATCGTCGGCGGCGGCGAGTCGGTGCAGGCCGTCCGGGAGCTCGGTCTCGCGGAGAAGCTCACGCACGTATCGACCGGTGGCGGCGCCTCGCTGGAGCTCATCGAAGGGAAGACGCTCCCGGGCGTCGCGGCGATCCCTGATCGCGCGGAGGTGCATGCCAAATGAGCGACACGACGATCGAGATGATCCGCGGGCGCGAGATCCTCGACTCGCGCGGCGATCCAACGGTGGCGGTCGACGTCATCCTCGCCGACGGCTCGCGCGGCACGGCGATGGTGCCCTCCGGCGCGTCGACCGGGGCACACGAAGCCGTCGAGCTGCGCGACGGCGACAAGGCGCGTTACCGTGGCAAGGGCGTTCGCAAAGCGGTGAGCAATGTCGACGACGTCATCGCGCCGGAGCTCATGGGTGAGGACGCCGCCGATCAGACCGCCATCGACCGGCTGCTCTTGGAGCTCGACGGAACACCGAACAAGTCGAAGCTCGGAGCCAATGCGATCCTGGGCGTTTCGCTCGCGTGCGCGCGGGCCGCCGCGAACGCCGTGGGCCTGCCGCTCTACCGCTATCTCGGTGGACCCCTCGCGCGCACGCTGCCGGTGCCGATGATGAACATCCTCAACGGCGGCAAGCACGCGACGGACTCGGCCGACATGCAGGAGTACATGGTCGTGCCGATCGGCGCCACTTCGTTCCGCGAGGCGGTGCGCGCGGGTGCCGAAGTGTTCCACGAGCTGAAGGCGATCCTGCACGATCGCGGGATGGGAACAGGCGTGGGCGACGAGGGCGGCTTCGCGCCCGCAGGGCTCAAAGACAACGAGGAGCCCATACGCCTGATCCTCGAGGCGATCGAGAAGGCCGGCTATCGCGCCGGCGCCGACATCGCGATCGCTCTGGACCCCGCCGCGACAGAGCTGTTCGCGAACGGCAAGTACGCGCTCGCGCGCGAGAAGGCCACGCTCGACGCCGCCGCGATGACCGAGCGGTACGCCTCCTGGCGCGCGAAGTACCCGCTGATCTCGATCGAGGACGGCTTGGCGGAGGATGACTGGGCCGGATGGAAGCACCTCACGACCACGCTCGGCGACAAGGTGCAGCTTGTTGGCGACGACCTGTTCGTCACCAACCTCGAGCGCATCCGCCGTGGCGTTACCGAGGGGGTCGCGAACGCCGTCCTTATCAAGCTCAACCAGATCGGCACGCTCTCGGAGACCATCGACGCCGTCGAGCTCGCTCATCGCTCGGGTTACGCGACGGTCATCTCACATCGGTCCGGTGAGACCGAGGACACGACCATCGCCGACCTGGCGGTCGCGCTCAACAGCGGACAGATCAAGACGGGGTCACTGTCACGCAGCGAGCGGAACGCGAAGTACAACCGCCTCTTGGAGATCGAGATCGAGCTGCAGGATGCCGCGCGCTATCCGGGCCGTGATGCATTCCCGCGGTCCGCGCGCTGACGGCGCAGACGACCGACGGCCTTCCGCGCCTAGTCCTGCTTCGCCTTCGCGCTCTTCACCGCGCGCTTGGCAATTCGACTGCGCTTGCGGCGTGCCGCGTTCTTGTGGATCGCGCCACGCTTCGCCGCGCGGTCGAGCATGCTCGCGGCTTCGGAAACGGCCTCCTGGACGGCCTCGCCGCCCTTCTCGATAGCGGCTCGCGCGGTCCTCACCGCGCTACGCGCGGCCGAGCGCGCGACGGTCTTGATCGTGGTGCGGCGCTGCGTCTGACGGATCCGCTTGAGTGCGGAGCGCTTTTTCTTTGCCATAGAGCCGAAACGATAGCGCAAGTCATACTCGCGCCGTGACGATGTCCATCGCCCGGGCGTCGCTCGTCATGATCGCCGCGCTCATCGCCAGCCGGATCCTCGGTTGGCTGCGCCTTTCGGTCTTCGGTGCGACGTTCGGGGAGACGGCCCAGCTCGACGCATTCTGGGCGGCGTTCCGCATCCCCGACGCGCTGTTCAACCTGGTCGTGGCGGGCGCGCTGGCCTCGGCGTTCATCCCGGTATTCGCCGGCTATCTCGCGAAAGAGAACGAGGACGAGGCCTGGCACGTCGCGTCGAGCGTGATGAACATCCTCGTCCTCGCCCTCGTCGTTCTGTCCGGGGTCATGTGGCTGGCCGCCCCATGGATCGTGCCGACGCTGATCGTCTCGCCGACGTTCGCGAGCCGGCCCGGCCAGCTCGACCTCACGATCGAGCTCACCCGGATCATGTTGTTGAGCCCGATCTTCATGGGGCTGTCCTCGCTCGTCACCGGCGTGCTGCAGTCGTATCGGCAGTTCCTGGCTGGCGCGCTCGCGCCGCTGGTCTACAACGGCGTGCAGATCCTCTTCGCGCTGTTCGCCTCGCCCTTCATCGGGATCGACGCGCTCGCATACGGGGTCGTCGCGGGCGCGGTGATGATGTTCCTCGTCCAGCTGCCGGAGCTGACGTTCCGGCGGACGAAGTACCAGCTCACCTTCGATCTCGGCCATCTGGGCGTGCGCCAGATATTCGCTTTGGCGGGGCCGCGCACGCTCTCGCTCGGCGCGGTCCAGGTGGTGTTCTTCGTGGACACCTACCTCGCGTCGGGCATGCGAGCCGGATCGCTCACAGCACTCAACTACGCGTTCCAGCTGATGCTGCTGCCGCTGGGGGTCTTCTCGATCGCGATCTCCGCCGCGGTGTTCCCGGCGTTATCGCACTACGCGTCGCTTGGACAGGCGTCAAAGATGCGCGACGCCTTGCAGCAGGCGATCCGGTGGATCCTGTTCCTCACGCTCCCGACCGCGATCCTCATGGTCGTGCTCAGGCGCCCGATCGTGAACCTGCTCTTCCAGTACGGAGACTTCGGTGCCGACGCGCGCGAGCTCGTCCAAGCGGCGTTCCTCTTTTACGCGCTGGGGCTCGCTGGGCACGCGCTGGTGCAGATCCTCGCGCGCGCGTACTTCGCATCGCGCGACACGACAACGCCTCTGGCGCTGACGCTCATCTCGATCGGCGCGAACGTGATCCTGTCCGTGACGCTCGGGCCGCTCTACGGCATCAACGGCCTCGCGCTCGCGAACTCGGTCGCCACCCTGGCCGAGGCGGCGCTGCTGCTTCTGATGCTCGCGCCGCGCGCGCGGCTTCGACTGGTCGGCCTCGGCTACGCCACGCTGAAGCAGCTCACCGCGGCGCTCTTCATGGGCGTGGCGATGTTCCTCTTCATCAACTTCACGAACATCCCGTTGAACCTGGCACAGGACCCACCGAAGCTCCTGCTCTTCCTCCAGACGCTCCTCGCCGCGAGCTTTGGCCTCGGCGTCTATCTCCTCGCCGCCTACCTCATGCATATCGACGAGCTGCACGAGGTCATCTCCGTTCTGCGGGCGCGGCTGCGGCGGGGGAGGACAGTGGCGACCTGACCCTTCCCGGCGGACCGACACCGCAACGGCGCGCGGCAACGGAATACTCGCGGTTGCGATGATAGTTAATGCGACGTAGAGTATCTACGTGCGGACGAGCGATGCCGAGCTTGAAGGACTGATCGGCCAGTGGCGTGAGCGCATGGCCGCGTCACCGGCGGCCTGGACCGATGTTGACCTGACATTCACGCAGCTACGGGCCCTCTTCGTGCTCGGGCGGCAGCCGCTTCGGGTGAGCGACCTGGCGACGGCGCTCGGTATCAGCCTCGCGAGCGCGTCCGCGCTGAGCGATCGCCTCGTCCGGCTCGATCTCATCGCACGGGGCGCGGACCCGGCCGACCGCCGGTCGGTGGTCCTCAAGGTCGCGCCGCCGGGGACGCAGATGCTTCGGCGTCTCGAGCGCGCCCATCGGTCTCAGCTCGCTCGAACGATCAAGCAGCTGAGCGACGTGGAGCGCATGGCGTTCGTGACGACCCTCCGCGCGTTCCTACGCGTCTCTTCCCTCGAGTCAGCGCGACCGGCCAGCGCGCCA
>JBDTMY010000147.1:0-7033 GCA_039934015.1 Chloroflexota bacterium
GGGATGCTGTGGCAGACGTAATACGAGTCGCACTCGAACGGGCCGACCTGGAACGGTGTGCCGGGCGTGATCTCGGTCGCGTTGACCTTGTCGGCGAGCTTGTGCTCGCGCAGCTTCGTGCGCATGAGGCCCAGCGTCAGCTTCGTCCCGTAGATCGGGACGTCGGGCAGATCGCGCATGACATACGGGAGCGCGCCCATGTGGTCTTCATGGGCGTGCGTGAGCACGATCCCGCGCACCTTCGCCTTGTTCTGGCGCAGGTACGTGATGTCGGGGATGACGAGATCGATGCCCAGCATCTCTTCGTCGGGGAACATGAGTCCGGCATCGACGACGACGATGTCGTCGCCCTGCTCGATGGCGAGCATGTTCTTGCCGATCTCGCCGACGCCACCCAGGGGTATGACGCGCAGCGCGTTAGCCAAAGAGCGTCATCTGATCCGCTGTTTTGTTCTCCACCACCTGCTGCCTCGCGACCGGCTCGGTCGCGAGCAGGAGCGCCAGCGCCGCGAAGTCGGCGGCGAGCGCGCCGCGCAGCGCGGGTTGATGCAGGGCCGCGGCCGGGTGATACATCGGGAAGATCACCAGTCCGTCGACCTTGCGCGGCCGCCCATGGATCCGCGAGATCGACTCACCGGGTAGGAACTTTCCCATGGCGTGCCGCCCGAGCGTGACGATGACCTTTGGCGTGAGCACTTCCAGGTGACGCCGCAGCCACACATCGCAGGCGTTCACCTCCTCCGGCAGCGGGTCGCGGTTCTCCGGCGGGCGGTGCCGCACGACGTTGGTGATGAAGACCTTGTTCCGGTCCAGGCCGATGTCCGAAAGAAGCTCGTCGAGAAGCTGTCCGGCCGCTCCGACAAAGGGGCGACCCTGGAGATCCTCGTTGTAGCCCGGTGCCTCGCCGAGGAACAGGATCCCCGACTCGGCGCTGCCCTCGCCCGGCACGGCCTGCCGCGCGCTGCGGTAAAGCGGGCACGCCTGGCACGCCCGGATCTCGTCGGCCAATACGGCCAGCTGGTCTTGCATTCGCGGTGATTATGTCGTGCTCACGGCTTCGCAGGGGCCTTTCGCGCCAGATAGAGGACATCGGTGTAGATGCGCTTGGGCATTTCGATGACGTCGACGACAAATCCGGCGCGCTCGAACATGGCAATGCCTTCGGCGCGCGACGGGAAGAAGAACCGCTCGCGTCCGCCTTTGGTCAGGCCCAGGCTCACGGTGACGAGCTCCTGCCCGTAGGTCAGCGCGTAGCGCGGGTCCATTCGGCGCTCCTGCGCCTTCACGATGAGCGGAGCGCCCTCGCCGAGCGCTGCCGCGGCATTGCGCAGCACCGCCTCCTGCACCTCGAACGGGAGGAGGTACAGCACGTCCACGATCGTGACCGCGTCGCAGCGCGGCGGCGTGTCCGCGACTATGTCGCCGACCTCGAACCGCAGCCACTCCGTGTCTCGGATGGCACCCCGGGCGACGTCGATCTTTCGCGGATCGAGGTCCATGCCGAGCACACGTCGCGTTGGCGAGGACTCGCGCAGCACGCAGGCAAAGAGACCGTGGCCACAGCCGAGGTCCACGACGAAGCCCTTCTTGGGCACGTAGCGCTCGACGACGGCGAGGTCCGAAAGGAACGCGCGTCCGTGCACGAACAGACGCGCCGCGAGCGGCGCACGCGAGTAGCGGCGAAGCGCCCGCCCGAGGGCGCCCGTCGCCGTTGCGCCGGGCACTAGTGCACCCGCCAGATCACGCCGGTCCGTCCAAGGGCAGTACCGAGCAGTGGATCGGTGAGCAGCGCCAGATCATCGGCGCGATCGCCGACCAGCGCGTCTCGCTGTCGCAGCTCGTCGTCGACGTACCCCGGGTGGGCGGAGAGCTCTCCCACCCCGCCATAGGCGGCCAGGAGCGCCACGCCGGCGGCGTCTAGACGCGGGCGCTGCGAGGTCAGGTCGACGTACCACGATGGGCCAGGGATGCCGCGCAGCGCGAGATCGGAGATGAGCGACGCCGCGTGCAGCGACGCGGTCTTGACCTGCGGCTGGAGGCGCGGCGCGCGAGCGCGGCGCACCCAGCGCACCCCGAGATCGCGCGCGACGTGTCCGACGACGACCGCGACCGGGGGGATGAGATGCACGTGACGATGCGAGTCCCACGCCAGCGCCGGCACGCCCCACGAGCGCGCCCGCGCGGTCTGGGCACGCAGCTCCGCGGCGAGCTCCGCCGCGCGCACGCGGCCGGTGAACACCCGGCGAGCGAAGACGGACAGTGGGTAGAAGCGCCCGTCCTCGTCGCACAGCGATGGCACGGCAGCGGGGTCGCTCGCCGGCCGGCCTCCGACCAGATCGAGGTGGAGTCCGACCTCGAGGTCCGGCTCGGCCAGCGCGAGGGCCGCTGCTTCCTGGGCCGCTGGGAAGGTCACGAGCAGCGAGGTGGAGCGCACCACGCCCCGCCGGTGCGCTTCGAGGATGCCGCGCGTCACGGCGGGGCTGAGTCCGAGGTCGTCCGCGGTAACGATCAGGCTCAACGGTATCGGCCGAACATGTCGTTGAGTCGGATGCGCACGAGGTCGCGCATCATGCGCGGCGCCTGCGTGGCGAAATTGATGCTCGTCTCGTGGTTCTGGACGAGCGCGAAGGGGATCTCGCGCACTCGATAGCGCGCGCGGCGCGCGAGGAAAAGCACTTCGGCGTCGAATGCGAAACCGTGAAGACGCTGACGCAGGAAGAGGTCCTTCGCCGCTTCGGCGGTGTAGGCCTTGCCACCGCACTGGGTGTCCTGGACCCCGGTGGGCACGAGGGCACGTACGCAGGCGCGGAACGCGCTGCCCATGAAACGTCGCCACCACGGCCGTCGCACCACCGAGCCGGACACGTAGCGCGACGCGATGGCGATGTCGGCGCCCTCGTCGATGGCGCGCACGAATTTCCCGATGATCTCGACTGGGACGGTGAGATCAGCGTCGAGGAAGACGATCGGATCGCCGGTCGCGCTGAGCACGCCGGCGCGCACCGCCGATCCCTTGCCGCGATGCGGCAGCGGGAGGTACCGATAGATCAGCCCGGCCTGTGGCATCGCCGCGATCGCTTCAGCGAACGCCTCGCCGGTGTCATCGGACGAGCCGTCGTCGGCGACGATGATCTCCGCCCCCGTCCCGAGATCACCGAAATAGTCCGCGCATGCGGCGAGGCTCGCCGCAATGCGGCGAGCCTCGTTATAGGCGGGCAGAACCAATGAGAGCAGCGGCTACCTGCGCGGAGGGCCGCTCCGCCGGAAGCCTCCCCCACCAGCGCCGGGGGGTCCGCCGGGACGGAAGCCACCACGGTCGCCGCCCTCACGGTCATTGAAGCGCGCCCGTTCGGCGCGCTGCCGCTCCTCGAAGCCGTTGCCGTCCTCTTTGACGGCGCGCATCGAGAGATTGACCCGGCCCTGCCGGTCCACCTCGGCGACCTTCACGCTGACCTTGTCGCCGACGCTCACAACATCCTCGATGCGGTTCACGCGATCGGACGAGATCTCGGAGATGCGCACGAGGCCTTCCTTGCCGGGAAGGTACTCAACGAACGCGCCGATCGACATGATGCGCGTGACCTTGCCCTCGTAGACCTCGCCGACCTCGGGCTCCTTCGTGAGTCCCTGGATCATCTGCTTGGCCTTCTCGCGGCCCTCGGCCTTGGCGCCGGTGATGCGCACCGTGCCGTCGTCCTCGAGCTCGATCGCGGTGCCGGTCTCGTTCTGGATCGCTCGGATCATCTTGCCACCGGGGCCGATGACTTCGCGGATCTTGTCGGGATGGATCTTGATCGTCTCGATGCGCGGCGCCCAGAACGACAGCTCCGGACGTGGCGCGGCGAGGACGTCCTGCATCGCCTTCAGGATGAACAGCCGCGCCTCGCGCGCCTGTTCGAAGGCCTCACGCATGACCTCGAGCGAGATCCCCTTGATCTTGATGTCCATCTGCATTGCCGTGATGCCCTTGGCGGAGCCGCAGACCTTGAAGTCCATGTCTCCGTAGTGGTCCTCGAGGCCCTGGATGTCGGTGAGGACGGTGTGCCTCTGCCCCGACGTCACGAGACCCATCGCGATGCCCGCGATCATCTCCTTGATCGGAACGCCGGCGTCCATGAGCGACAGCGTCGATCCGCAGGTCGAGGCCATCGACGACGAGCCGTTCGACTCGAGCGTCTCGCTCACGACGCGGATCGTGTACGGGAACTCCTCCTTGGTCGGGAGGACCGGGATCAGCGCGCGTTCCGCCAGCGCGCCGTGGCCGATCTCGCGGCGGCCAGCGCCGCGCATCATCCGCACCTCACCCACCGAATACGGCGGGAAGTTGTAATGGTGCATGTAGCGCTTGGTGTCGACGGGCGAGAGCGTGTCGATGATCTGCTCGTCGCCGGTCGGGCCAAGTGTCGTGACGGAGAGGACCTGGGTCTGACCGCGGGTGAAGACCGCGGAGCCGTGCGTGCGCGGGAGAACGCCGACCTCGATGTTCAGGGGCCGGATCGTCTTGGTGTCGCGGCCGTCCGGCCGCAGGTTGTCTTCAGTGACGGCGCGGCGGAACTCCTCCTCGAGGATCGTCTCGTAGGCCGTGGAGACCTCTTCGGCAAGGACGGGACCGCCTTCCTTGACGAACTGCACGACCGCCTCGGCCTTGAGGAGATCGAGACCGCTCTCGCGCTGCGCCTTGTCCGGGTTGCGGAGCTTCGCGTGGATACGCTCCTTGAGATACGCGATGACCGGCGCGAGCTTGTCCGCGTGATCCGGCGGCGGGGCGATTGCGAGCTTCGGCTTGCCGACCGCGCGGCGCAGCTCTTCCTGCGCGTCGCACAGCTCGCGGATGCCTTCCTGCGCGAGCGTGAGCGCTTCCAGGAGGAAGTCTTCGCTCACCTGACGGGCACCGGCCTCGAGCATCATGATCGAGTCGCGCGTTCCGGCGACGATGAGATCGAGATCGCTCTCGTCCATCTGCTGGATCGTCGGATTGAGCGTGAGCTTCCCGCCCACGGTCCCGACGCGAACGCATCCGATGGGACCTTCGAAGGGCGCGTCCGAGATGGTCAGCGCGGCAGAAGCGGCGTTGACCACGAGCACGTCGTAGTCGTTCTCCTGGTCAGCGGACCAGGCCGACGTGACGATCTGGACATCGTTCTTGAAGCCCTTCGGGAAGAGCGGGCGGATGGGGCGGTCCGTCAGGCGTGCGGTGAGGATGCCCTCCTCCGACGGACGGCCCTCGCGGCGTGGGAACGATCCAGGGATCTTTCCGGCCGCGTACAGGCGCTCTTCGAAGTCGACGGTGAGCGGGAAAAAGTCGATCCCGGGTCGTGTGGTCTTCGCGACCGTGGCTGCGGCGAACACGATGGTGTCGCCGTAGCGCACCGTGACGGCACCGCCCGCCTGCTTCGCGTATTTGCCTGTTTCGAAGGTAAGCGGCTTTCCGTTGATGGTGGCCTGGGCTTGCGTGACTGGCATATGTGTTTTGGGGTGCGCCTCTAAGAAAAGACCCAGGCTTGTTCCTGGGTCATCCGCGCTCTCGCGGCCTCGCTACCGGCGGAGTCCGAGTCGCCCGATGATCGCCTGATAGCGCTCGGGAGACCTTTGGTGCAGGTAAGCGAGGAGCCGCCGCCGCTGTCCGACCATCTGGAGCAGACCGCGACGACTGGAATTGTCGTGGCGGGCCGCGCGTAGATGCTCGGTCAGATGCTTGATGCGCTGCGTGAGGACGGCGATCTGGACCTCCGGCGAACCGGTGTCCTTGTCGTCGCGTCGATAGGTCTCGATGACCTCACGCTTGGATGTCGTCGTCGCGGGCGGCACCCACTGTCCTTTCTCTGATCCGTAGATCTTGTTTTGTCATCGAAAGTGTACCCGACGAGGTGACCGGCCGTCACGGATGCGGCCGCCGGCGCAGGGCTGCGCGCGTAGCCTCGACATCGCGAGCGATCTGATCGGTCAGCTCCTCGGCGCTCGCGAAACGGAGCTCGTCCCGCAGGCGTTTCACGAATGCAGCCTCGATCGTGTCCCCATAGACCTCGCCTTTCCAGTCCAGCAGGTATGCCTCGAGCCTGCGGTCGCCACCACCGAATGTCGGTCGCACTCCGAGGCTCGCCGCGGCCATGACCTCTTCATCGCGCACGCGCACGGTCATCGCGTAGATGCCGTCGCGTGGCAGGAGGCGTTCCGGCGACACCGCCAGGTTGATCGTCGGGAACCCCAGCGCTCGTCCCCGCTTCGCGCCGTGGACCACCGTGCCCCGAACGCGGTATGGGCGGCCGAGCAGGCGCGCCGCATCCTCCACGTCACCCACGAGGAGGGCGTTGCGGATGCGCGTCGAGCTAACGACCTCGCCGGCCTGTTTCACCGGCGACGCGACGACCACCTCGAAGCCATACGTCGCACCGGCGGCCGCGAGCGTGCGCACGTTCCCGCCGCGGTCGTGCCCGAACTGGAAGTCCGCGCCGACGAAGATCTGCCTGACCTCGCCGGCGCCCGCGAGACGCCGCACGAACTCGTCGGCGGTGAGCGCCGCGAACTCCTTGGTGAAGCTGAAGACCACGACATCGCTCGCGCCCGCCTCGTGGAGGAAGCGCGAGCGTTCCTCGACGTCGGAGAGAGCGGATGGCGGCGCTCCAGGCGCGAGCGCCTGGATCGGAAGCGGATCGAAGGTCGCGGCGAGCGCTCTACCCCGCTCTTGCTTCGCGCGATCCGCGCTCTGCCGGATCAGCGCCTGATGACCGACGTGGACGCCGTCGAAGACACCGATCGCGATGGAGAGCGGCCCGCGCGGCCAGCCGGTGAAGTCGGTCAGCACGCCCACGAGCGCTGAGGCTAGGGCTAGTCGATCGCTCCGGCAGGCGCGGACGCAGCGATGGGTTCGGCGACAGGCTCAGGTGGCCGGATGTCCGGGATCGCCACCGGCGCGGTCGCCGCTGCCGCGGCCGCCTCCCGTTGCGCGCGCGCGAGGCGGTTGCGCGCCACGCGCGTCTTCGCTGGCGCGGCTTCAGACCGCAGGAACACGACCGGTGTCGCGACGGCGAGGATG
>JBDTMY010000148.1:0-7326 GCA_039934015.1 Chloroflexota bacterium
GTGTCCATCTCGGCGTAGACCGCGGACACCGCGGCTCTGGTCTTCGCGATATCGGCGTAGGTGGACGGCTGCGGGCCGTAGAAGGGGACCGCGGCCTTCACGTCCGCACCCGACGCGACCAAGTTCCACGTTTCGCCACCACCGAAGCAGAAGCCGGTGACTCCGATCGTGCCGCTCGACTGGGCTCTCAGGAACGTGATGGCGGCGTTGTGATCGGACAGCTTCGCCGCGACGTCCCGTTTGCCGAGCGCGGCGTTGTATGCGGCTTGATCGGTGAGCTTCTCGGCGCCGCCGTCACGCGCCGCCAGGTCGATGTTCAGCGCCACGAAGCCGGCCGTCGCGACACGCCTGACGACGTCACGGATGTGCGGCGTCTGCCCGCGGTTCTCATGGATGACGATGACGCCGGGTGTGCGACCGCTCACGTTCGGCTTGGCCATATACGCCATCAGTAGGGCGCCGTCCGCGCCCTTCACTTCCGGCTTGGAAACGGTGATACGTGGATCGTTCTCCGCCACCGTGACGCCGTCGGTCACGGGCGCCGGCGGCGGGGTCGCGAACGGCTGCGCGACGAGCGCCGGGCTCGCCGTTGCCGACGCGGCCGCTACGGTCGCCGTCGGCGATGCTGCGGTCGGCGCGGGTGTTCCGCATGCCGCAACGATGCTGCCCGCGAGGACCGCGCTCCCCGAGATCAGGGTGACCCTCCGGAGAAGCTCGCGCCGCGAGATCTGTCCATGCATGTAGTCCTCGATGTGCTCGTCGATGAAATACCGCTGGGTCTCGTTGAGCTCGCCCAAGATCGTCCTCCCTTTTCGCGCTGTCCACGGATATACGGACGAGGTGGCCTCCGGGCTCACACCCGCCGGGCGGCGCCACGCGCAAGCCAGGAGCGTACCCGCGCGCGCACCTGCGGCAGCGCGAACGGCTTGCGGACGTAGTCGGTGATGCCGGCCTCGAAGGCGGCCGCCATGTCGTCCAGCCGGGTACGAGCGGTGAGTACGACGAATGGCGTGTCGCGGTACCCGTCGAGCGATCGCAAACGCCGGCAGGCGGTCAGACCGTCCAGGTTCGGCATCTGGATGTCGACGAGCACGAGGTCGTAGTGGACCGCCGCCGCTTTGCTCAGCAGCTCCTCGCCATCGAACGCGACATCGACGTCGTAGCCGTCTCCTCGCAGCACCGCCTCGAGGATCCGCACGAGCGCAACGTCGTCGTCGGCGACGATGATCCTGGCGCGATCGGGCATGCTGACCGGCGCCGGCTCGACGTCGGTCGTGCGCGCATAAGGCCCCTCGGCCAGGACGAGCTCCTCTCCTTCGGCCGCTGCGACGATGCGGAGTAGCCGCTTCGATGCCAGCACGCGACTCGTGGCGACGGCCACCAGGTCGTCGACGCCGTTGTCATCGCGGTCCGGATCGTGATGGAACAGGACCAGCGTCTTCGCGCGCGCGGCGAGTGCGAGGTCGACCGCGTATTCGACCGTGCTGTGGCCCCAGCCGGACTTCGACGGATAGTCCGCGGCGCCGTACTGCGCGTCGTGGATGACCACATCGGCCGCGGTCAGGAAGGATGCGTGGTGCGTGTCCCCGATGTGCGCGAGCTCGGCCGGATCGAACGCGTCCGCACTCCGCTCGGTCCGCCAGTGCGGATGGGCGTGCGCCTCGTGATCCGTGGCGTAAACGAGCGTGGCCGAGCCGACGGTCATCCGATAGCCGAGGCACGGCGCGGTGTGATTCAGGAACTGCGTTCGCAGCTTGATCCCGCCGATCGAGAACTCGGTCTCGCCGATCTCGACGAAGTCCACTTTCGCCGGGAGTGATTCGAGCGAGACCGGGAAGTACGCGTAGTCCATGGTGCCGCCGACCGCCGCCGTGAGCCGGCGGTCCATCCCGGACGGCCCGTACACGGTGATGTGGCTGCCCGGCGTGAAGGCCGGCAGGAAGAACGGGAGCCCCTGGATGTGGTCGGCGTGCGTGTGCGAGAGGAGGAGATGGAGCCGCAGCGGTCCCTTGTCCGCGAGCGCGAGACCGAGCTTCCGCGCTCCCGTGCCGCAGTCGAAGACCAGCACCGTGCCGTCCTCGGTGGTGACCTCGACGCAGGGTGTGTTGCCCCCGTACCGCAGGGTGTCGGGGCCGGCCGCCGAGATGGAACCGCGCGTGCCCCAGAAGCGGATGCGGATGTCAGCGGCCCACCGGCGCGAGCACGGTCAGCCGTGCGGCGAGGTCGCGCAGCTGCTTCGACGCCGCGTTGTCCGGATGCAGCACGACGATCGGCCGGCCGCGATCGGCCGCGTCGTCGAATGCGGGCGTGAACGGGACGTTGATGTCCGGGCGCTGATTGAAGAAGCGCGCGACCTCGTCGGTCTCGAGGCCGGTCTGCGTCGTTCGGTTGACGACCAGCAGGATCCGTTCTTTCGGAAAGGACAGCTTCTCTAGGACCGCGAGGCAATCGCGCCCGGCCTTCATCGACGCGACGTGTGGCTCCGAGATGACGCAAACGCCGTCGGCGGTGTCGATCGCGGCGAGGGTGTGCTGCGTGAATGAGGGTGGCGTGTCGACCATGAGGTAGTCGCTGCCGCGTCGAAGCCGTTCGATGCTCTGCTGGACCGCGGTGACCGTCACGAGCTCGGCGCGCTCGGGCACGTCCGAGCCGACGCAGACCTGCACACCGCTGCGGTCCTGCGCGATGAAGGTCGCGAACGTCGCGTCGTCGAGTTGCTCCGGCTGGGTACCGTCGAGGTCGGCGAGGGTGCGCTGCGCCTTCAGATTGAGGTGCGATGCCACGTTCCCGAACTCGAGGCTCAGGTCGAGGACCGCGGTCTTGTACATCTTCGTCTCGGCCAGGGCCACGGCACTGTTGACGGCGAGCGTCGTCGCGCCGGCGCCGCCCTTGCCGCGAAGGAACACGACCACCCGGCCCCGCTTGATCACCTCGCCGGCGGTCGCCTTCATCCGCTTGATGAGGACCTCGATCTTGGCCGTGAGCACTGCCATCTCCACCGGCTTCGCGATGTACTCGTCCGCGCCCTCGGAGTAGCCGGTGAGGATGTCGTCCGCCTGCTTTCGGGCCGACAGCATCACGATCGGCACGCGTGCGGTGCGATGGTCGGCGCGCAGGCGTCGCGTGAGCTCGAAGCCGTTCATATTCGGCATGTTCACGTCGGTGACGATGAGGTCGGGCATCTTGGAGCGGATCTGGCGCAGCGCCTCGATGCCATCCGTCGCGAGGGCCACTTCATAGCCGCGGCGCTGCAGCGACGACTCGAGGAGCTTTCGGATCTGCTCTTCGTCGTCGACGATGAGGATGCGGTCGGCGCTCAAACGGTCGGTTCCGGCATCGGCGCGGTCAAGCCTCCACCCGTCAGGCCGGTCCCGCAAGCGGCAGGGCGACGTGGAACACCGACCCGCGACCCAGGTTGCTCTCGGCCCACACCTTGCCGCCGTGGAGCTGGACGATCTGGCGGACGATGGGAAGGCCCAGGCCTGTGCCCTGTATGTCCCTCGTCGCCTGTGAATCGACGCGCGAGTAGCGCTCGAAGATCGTTTCGAGGGCTTCCGCCGGGATGCCGATGCCCTCGTCGCGAACGTCGAACAGGAGCTGGTCGCCATCGGCGCGCGTGGTCAACGTGATGCGGCCACCGGTCGGCGAGTATTTCACCGCGTTATTCAGGAGGTTGGATGCGACCTGCGTCATCCGGTCGCGGTCGGCGAGGATCTGGGGAAGGTCACGCTGGAGGTCGAGGGTGAGGGTGTGATTCGGCGCGTTGGGGCGCACCCGGTCGGCGACGTCCTCGATGACGGGGTTGAACTCCATGCGCTCGGGATGGATCGTCATCCGGCCCGACTCCATCCGGTCGAGGTCGAGCATCTCGTTGATCATGCGGTTAAGGCGCTGCACGTCCTTGTTGATGTCCCCGGCGTATTCGCGCATCTCTTCCATCGTGAGCTGCTCGTCCCGCATCATTTCGCTGAAGCCCTGGATGCCGGTGAGCGGCGTGCGGAACTCGTGGCTGACGATGGAGACGAACTCGCTTTTCGCGCGGTTGAGGCGCTCCAGCTGCTCGACGGCCTGACGCTGGCGGCCGAACGCCTCGACCGTGGTCAGGGCGGCCGCGACCTGGTCGGCGAAGAGGCTCAGCATCTGCGCGTCATCCTCGCTATATGTCGCGGTCGCATCGTACGAGCGCATGCCGAGCGCCCCGAGCGCGCGGCCGCTGCGAACGAGCGGGACCGCGAGGCAGGCGCGCAGACCCGTTTCCTGGCCGACCGTCGTGCGCCCCTCCCAGGCCTGATAGTCCTTGATGATCAGCGGCTCGCGGGTCAGGAACACCCGGCCCACGACGCCCTCACCGGGGCGCAGCACGGAGTCGTCCGGCTTGCGCTCATCCGCGTCGAAGTTCTCCGCCAGCCGAAGCACATCGGCGTCCTCGTCCCAGGTGTAGAGGGACGCGCTGCCCCGTCCGAACAGCTCCACCGCGCTGCGCAGGATCATGTCGAAGACCTCATGCGGATCGGTGCGCGCGGCGAGCGCCGCGCCCGCGCGCTGCAGCGCGATCAGGCGCTCGTTCTCTCCCTTGCGTGCCTGGAAGAGGCGTGCCGTCTCGATCGCGACGCGCAGCTCGCGCGCGACCGCCTCGACGAGCCGCACCTCGTCCGTCGTCCAGTCGCGCGGCGCGTTCGTCTGGTTGAGCGAAAGCGTTCCCGCGAGCTCGCCCGCGACAAGGATCGGCGTCGCGATGACCGAGCCAACGTCCGCGGCGAGAGGGGCCTCCTTGACCCGAGCGTCCGCGAGCACGTCGCGCACCACGGCGGTGCGACCGGTCTCGGCTGCCAGCCGCGCGACCGGCAGCGCGCGCTCACCCTTACCGATCGGCATGATGCCGGGCGCGTCCCATTCGTACGTCACCCGTAACCCATCTGGCGTCGAGCCCGTCGTGGCAATGACACGGTCGACACGCAGCGCGCGTCCGAGCTCCTCGACCGTTCCGCGTAGCACCTCACCGGGGTCGAGCGACGCGCGCGCGCGGCGGGCGATGCGGCTCACGAGCTCCTCGTGGTCGGCGCGAGACTCGGCCTCGGTGAGCGACAGCGACGTTCGGATCGCACCTGCGACGAACTGGCCGAGCACGAGCACGAGCTGCAACCGGTCCGCCGTGATGCTGCCGGGCTTCTCTCCACCGGCGACGACGGCGCCCACCAGACGGTCCTGCGAGACGAGCGGCAGCGCCGCGAACGAATGGATCCAATCCGCGCTCGGGAGATCGCGCGCGAGAAGCCGCCACTGCTCACCGCCGCCCGTTGTGTCCGGAAGCACCAGCGACTGGCGGTGATCGAAGACGCGCGTGCGTATCGCGGCGGGGAGCGCCGACACCGAGTAGACCTTGTCGAGCAATGCGCCGGGGTGCGGACCCTCCTCCGCGACCAGACGGAACGCCTCCGCGGCGTCATCGTGGACGAGGAGTCCCAGGGTGACGCCCGCGTCGAGTCCGCGCCGGGCGCTTCTCAAGTACTCGCGCGTGATCTCCTCCAGGTCGAGCGAGCCGGAGAGCGTCTGACTCAGCGCGAAGATCGAACCGATCTCGGCGTCGCGTATCGCGCTCTCGGCGTGCGCGCCCTCGAGCGCCGTGGCGAGGCGGTGGAGCAGCGTCCCCGCGATGAGGCTGATGCCCAGCCACAGGATGAAGGAGGTGATCTCGATCGATCCGATCAGCGCCCCGGCGTCCGGGATGCGCACGCCCGCCCGGCCCAGCTCGAGGCCGTAGAGCGCGTGGACGACCAGGAAGATGACCGCGGCGTAGATCGTCGAAGCCGCGATATAGAAGGCCAGCGTTCGAGGGAACCTACGCATCTCGCCCCATCCTCGGACGAACTTTAACCGGCCGACATCTTCGGGACCCCCTTGACACCCCTCGTGGTGGGTACACTGGGAACAAGACCGCGCGAGGAGGGATGACGTGACGGCGATGAATTTCGTGCCGATGGTCATCGAGCAATCCGGGCGAGGCGAGCGCGCCTACGACATCTTCTCGCGCCTGCTCAAGGAACGGATCATCTTCATCGGTGACGCCGTCGAGGACACGATGGCCAACCTGATCATCGCCCAGCTCCTGTTCCTCGAGTCCGAGGACCCCGAAAAGGACATCTACCTCTATGTCAACTCGCCGGGTGGTGTCGTGACGGCCGGCCTGGCGATCTACGACACGATGCAGTACCTCAAGGCGCCGGTCAGCACCATCTGCGTCGGGCAGGCCGCCTCGATGGCCGCCGTGCTCCTCGCCGCGGGCACGAAGGGCAAGCGCTACGCGCTGCCGAACGCGAGGATCATGATCCACCAGGGCTCGGGCGGATTCCGCGGCAACACTCCAGATGTCCTCATCCAGGTGAAGGAGCTCGAGACGCTCGTCGACAAGCTCACCCGCATCCTCGCGCACCACTCGGGGCAGGAAGTCGAAAAGGTCCGGCGCGACTCGGAGCGTGACCGCTTCATGAGCGCCGAAGAGGCGAAGGCCTACGGGATCATCGACGAGATCTTCGTCGGCAAGGATTCGCTCATCTCCATCGCCAAGCAGGCCGAGGAGAAGGACACGAAGGACACGAAAGAGACCAAGGAGCGCGTCCCGGTGGCGGCTCGCTAGGCGATGACGACCACCGCCAAAGGCGGCAAGCCATATCGGTGCTCTTTCTGCGGGAAGAGCCAGGACCAGGTGCGCAAGCTCATCGCGGGACAAGGTGTCTATATCTGCGATGAGTGCATCACGCTCTGCCGCGAGATCGTCGACGAGGAGTTCATGGAGGCGCCGAAGGCGCGGACCCTCGGCCAGAAGATCCCCAGCCCGCGGCGCATCAACGAGATCCTCGACCAGTACGTGATCGGCCAGGACCGCGCGAAGAAGGTCCTGTCGGTCGCCGTCTACAACCATTACAAGCGCGTCTCCGCCGGCCACCGCGTCGACGACGTGGAGCTCGGCAAGTCGAACGTCCTGCTCATCGGCCCGACCGGCTGCGGCAAGACGCTCTTGGCGCAGACGCTCGCGCGCATCCTCGACGTTCCGTTCTCGATCGCGGATGCCACGAGCCTCACCGAGGCGGGGTACGTCGGCGAAGACGTTGAGAACATCCTCCTCCGTCTCATCCAGGCCGCGGACTTCGATCTCAACCGCGCCCAGCGGGGGATCATCTACATCGACGAGATCGACAAGATCGCGCGCAAAGGCGACAACCCTTCGATCACACGCGATGTCTCCGGCGAGGGCGTCCAGCAGGCGCTGCTGAAGATCCTCGAGGGGACCGTCGCCAACGTGCCGCCGCAGGGCGGCCGCAAGCATCC
>JBDTMY010000149.1:0-2254 GCA_039934015.1 Chloroflexota bacterium
GAGTGCGAGGCATCCGGTGATGTCCTCGGTCTTCAAAACCGCTGACGGGGCGCTTCGCGTTCCGTGGTGGGTTCGACTCCCATGCACTCTCGCCACTCTCCGCGCCGGAGAAGGACCGGACGCGCACACTGGTGCGACACCATGACGTCAAAGGAGCGGCTTGCGCCTGCGCTGGAGGCCGAGGGCGCGCTCGACGAGGCGAGTGCTCTCGAACCGGGGCGCACATCGGCCCTGGCGGCGCTTGAGTTCCGCGACTTCCGTCTGTTCTGGTTCGGTCTCGTCGTGTCGAACATCGGCTCGTGGATGCAGGTCTTCGGGCTGGGCTGGCTCGTGGTGCAGCTCGCGATCCGCGACGGTGCCCCGCAGCTGGCTCCGCTGTACCTGGGTCTGGTCGGCCTGTCGCGAGCGCTCCCTGGCCTGACCTTCGGGCTGGTCGCGGGCGTGGTCGCGGATCGTGCGGACCGCCGGCGACTGCTGATGCTCACGCAGGGCGCCGCTGGGATCATCGCCGCGGTCCTTGCGGCGCTGACGATCAGCGAGCGAATCAACATCATCGAAGTCCTCTTGCTCGTCGCGCTCAACTCGGTGATCTTCTCGTTCGACGCGCCGACCAGGCAGTCGATGATCCCGCGATTGGTAAAAGACCGGGAGCTCATGAGCGCCATCGGTCTCAACTCGGCGGCCATGAACGGCGCGACGCTCGTCGGCCCGCTGATCGGCGGCGTCCTCATCATCCCCTTTGGCGTGGGCGGGCTCATGTTGATCAACGCGTTGAGCTACCTCGCCGTCATCGTCGCGCTGCTCTCGATGAAGCCACAACCCGTGACTGACGACGGCCGTCGTCAGTCGATGGTCGAGGCGATCAGCGAGGGCCTTCGTTACGTACGTCGGGATCCGGTGCTGCGCTGGGTCGTTCTGCTGACCGCTACGACCGCGCTGTTCACGCGGCCGTATATCCAGCTCATGCCGGCCGAGGCGCAGGCCCTCGGCGTCGGCGCGGTCGAGCTCTCGTGGCTTCTTGCGGCGTCTGGGGCCGGCGCGCTCGTCGGTGCCCTCGTTACGGCGTCGCTCGGGAGCTTCAAACGACGCGGCGCTGTGCTCGTGGCGAGCGTGCTCGCGCATGGACTCCTGCTCTCGATCTTCGCGGAGCAGCGCACCCTGATCGGGGCGATGGTCTTCATCGGACTCACGGGCGCAGCGGTGATGGTGTTCCTCGGCATGGCGAACGTGCTGATGCAAACGCGCACGCCCGATCATGTGCGCGGGCGGGCGATGAGTGTGCACACCATGGTGGTCATGGGCTTCATGCCGCTGGGGCAGATGCTGCTGGGCGCGCTCGGCACGGTCATCGGCATCGATAGGGCGTTCCTCGCCGGCGGCATCATCGTGGTGCTGATGGCGACCTTCGCGTTGTTGCGTGCGCCCGCGTTGCGCGATGCGATCGCGACCACGCATCCACGAGTGGTGGCGCGTTCCGGGTAGAAATCCCGCGGTTTTGCGCCCGTTTTCGACGCCCTTGACAGGTCCTCGGTTGCTCCGTACGTTCTAGAACATACGTTCTAATCACTCCCGGTAGACGGCCAGGCTCCGGAGGGTGAAGGGGACGCCAACAAAGGGGAGCCGCCGTGGGAGCCACTGGGCTGGCCGCAGCTATCGCGCGCATCGAGACGAGATACGGCACGCGTGCCGTCGTGCGCGGCGACGTCGCCGAGCGCCAGGACGGCGAGCGCCGCATCGCGTCCGGGACGTCGCTCGACCGCGTCACCGGCGGCGGCATCCGGGCGGGTGAGCCGCTCGCGTTCATCGGGCCGCTCACCGCGGGCAAGCTCGCGCTCGCGCTGCACGTCGCGGCCGCCGCCCAGCGCGAGGGTGGGATGGTCGCGTGGATCGATCCGTCCGCCACGTTCGATCCGCTCGCGGCGGTGCGAGCCGGCGTGGATCTCGACCGGGTCATCGTCGTCCGCGCGCGCGATGTGGCCGAGGTGCTCCTCGCGGGCGCGGCCGCGCTGCGCAGCGAGGGTTTTCGCCTCGCGGTCGTGGATGTTGGGCCATCGTTCGCGTCGCGCTGCGACGTGGACGATCTCGCCCCGCTGCTGCCGGTGGTACGCGGTTCGCCCGCGGCGCTGCTCGTGGTGGCGGAAGAGCGCGGTCGGCGGATCGCGCTCCCGATGGTGCGTGTCGAACCGCTCGACTGGCGCGAGCGGTTCGGTCGCACCGTCGGATGGTCGTTCGCCGCGGGCGCGCCGGCGTCGCG
>JBDTMY010000150.1:0-7789 GCA_039934015.1 Chloroflexota bacterium
GAGCGCGGATGCTGGCATCGCTCCCCGATGCGCGCCTGCACCGCGTCCCGCGCGACGACGTGGCCGCGACCGTCGCCGCGTTCTGCCGAAGCTAGCGAGGCTGAAAGAGCTCGACGACGTTCCCCGATGGATCCTCGAGGAGGATCTGCGAGCCACCAGGCCCCCTGACGATGTCGCTGCGGAACGTCGCACCCGCGGCGCGCAGGCGCGTCACCTCTGCCTCGAGATCGTCGAACAAGAGCTGGATGCGGTTCCATCCGCCGGAGGCGGGGAGGCGACCATCGGGCATCGCACGACCGGCTGAGCTGGTCGCGCCGCTGAGAAGCAGTCGGAGGTCCCCGCGCGTCACGTCCGCGAACGCGGGGGCGGCGTTCGAGTTGAGCGTGAAGCCGAGCAGTGTCGTGTAGAAGGCGACCGCCTTGTCGACGTCGTCGACCATGTACCGCACGTTCACGCTGCTCATCGGGCGCTCACCATAATCGGAGGGTGGACGAGCGCGCCGCGAAGCTGGTGTCGACGTGGCTCGAGGGACTCTCCCTGGACGGCCGCCGGACGCTGTACTCGCTGCTCGACGAGGTGTGCCACGGCGTCGACGTCTCTCGCCACAATCCGTTCGGTTTCCTTCGGCTGCGCGCGGAGTTCGAGACGAGTGGAGAGCTTTTCGGCTGCAGCCTTCCGGAGCTACGCGATGCCGTTGGCGCCTCGCTCGGCACTGACGTTCCCGCCGCCGATCGTCCGCGCAGCGCGCTTGAATCGCTCCGTGACGAGATCAGTTCTCGGGGACATCCGGACTTCCGCTAGGCGCAAGGGGTAGTACTGCCGTACGGGTGGCCCGGGCGTATCAGGATGAGTGGGCTACTGCCCTGGGGGCTTGTAGCGCGGTCCGCACGACCTAGAGTTTCACCAGGTGCGGACGTCTGTACGCCCGCCAAGCATGCAAGGAAAGGAGGTTCTCATGATCGCTTTCTTCCGTGACGAAGAGGGTCAGGGCCTCGTCGAATATGCACTCATCATCGCCGTCATCGCCATCGCCGTCATCGTGGCCATGATCTTCCTTCGCGGCCAGCTCCAGAACATCTTCAGCAACATCGGCAACAACCTGACCTAAGCGTCTGCGATATCGCAGTCCACGAGCGGCCCGGGAGACCGGGCCGCTCGTTTTTTGTGCCACTTCGCGTACACTTGTCCGTGGATCGAGCGATTCGCTCGATATCACGCACGCCTTCCCGATCTCTGGGGCCCTCGCCTTCCGCGCCCACGGCGCGCCGGCGACCCAGTCGAGTTGACGGAGGCGGAGGAAAAAAAGGGAGGCCCACGTGGCCGTTGTCACCATGAAGCAGCTACTGGAGTCCGGGGTCCACTTCGGACACCAGGCGCGCCGCTGGAACCCGAAGATGAAGCGCTTCATCTTCATGGAGCGGAACGGGATCCACATCATCGACCTGCAGCAGACGCTCACGCGCGTCGAAGAGGCGTACGCCTTCGTTCGCGATCTGGCCGGCGAGGGAGGGCAGGTCCTCTTCGTCGGGACCAAGAAGCAGGCTCAGGAGTCCATCTCCGAAGAGGCGAAGCGCGCCGGAATGCATTTCGTGAATCAGCGTTGGCTCGGCGGCTTCCTCACCAACTTCGTCACCATCCAGAAGCGCATCAACCGGCTCAACGAGCTGCACGAGCGCAAAGAGCGCGGTGACTTCGCCACGATGCCCAAGAAGGACGCCCTTCGTCTCGACGACGAGCTCCTGCACCTCGACCGCTATTTCTCGGGCGTGCGCGAGCTCAAGCGTCATCCGGCCGCGCTCTTCATCGTCGACCCGCACCGCGAGCACATCGCCGTCGAAGAGGCGCGCCGGCTCGAGATCCCGGTCGTTGCGATGGTCGACACGAACTGCGACCCGGATCTCATCGACGTGATCATTCCCGCGAACGACGACGCGATCCGGGCGGTGAAGCTCATCTGCCAGAAGATGGCGGACGCGATCATCGAGGGTCGCGCGATGTTCGACGCGAGCCGCAAAGAGGCGACCCCGGAGGACATGGGCTACGCCCCGTCAACGACGACCGCCGAGGTCGAGGGCATCGGCATGCCGCGCGCGAAGCGCACGCCACGCGTCTACGAGCCCGAGCCCGAAGAGGACGAAGACGAGGCGACAGCTGACGTCGAGCCCGAAGGTACGACCGCCGACATAAAGACCACCGAGGAGAGCTAGCCGTGATGACGAAGATCGATCCAAAGGACGTTCAGCGGCTGCGCAGCGAGAGCGGCGCGGGCGTGATGGACTGCAAGCGCGCGCTCGAAGATGCGGGCGGCGACTACGAAAAGGCGCTCGGGCTTCTGAAGCAGCGCGGCCTCGAGTCCGTCGCGAAGAAGTCCGGACGCGACGCCAAGGAAGGCCTCGTCGCGTCGTACATCCACGGCAACGGCCGGATCGGCGCGCTCGTGGAGCTCGCGAGCGAGACGGACTTCGTCTCGCGCGGCGACGACTTCCGTCAGCTCGCGCAGGAGATCGCGATGCAGGTCGCGGCGATGGACCCCGCGACCGTCGACGAGCTGCTCGGGCAGCCCTACATCCGCGATGGCTCGAAGACGATCAAAGACCTCGTCACGGCGGTCGCCGCCACGACGAAGGAGAACGTGCACGTGCGCCGCATCCAGCGCTTCGCCCTGGGCGAGTCCTAGACTCGTCCCCGTGACGCAGCGCAGCGCGGCCAAATACAGCCGGGTGCTGCTCAAGCTTTCCGGCGAGGCACTTCTAGGCGACCGGAAGTTCGGCATCTCGCCGCAGTACGTGAAGTACCTCGCTGAGGAGATCCGCAAGCTGCAGGCGCTTCCGGCCGAGGTCGCGATCGTGATCGGCGGCGGGAACTTCATGCGCGGCGCGGCCGTCGCCGAGCATGGCATCGACCGCGCCACCGCTGACTACATGGGAATGCTCGCGATGGTGATCAACGCCCTCGCGCTGCAGTCCGCGCTCGAGCAGCTCGACGTCCAGACGCGTGTCCAGTCGGCGCTCACGATCCAGGACGTCGCGGAGCCATACATCCGGCGCAAAGCCATCCGGCATCTCGAGAAGGGCCGCGTGGTCATCTTTGGCGCGGGCACCGGCAATCCGTACTTCACGAGCGATACGGCGGCGGCCCTGCGGGCGGCGGAGATCGGCGCTGACGTGATCCTCATGGGTAAGAACCAGGTCGACGGGGTGTACGACGCCGATCCGCGTACCACGAAGGACGCGAAGAAGATCGAGGAGCTCACGCACCGCGACCTACTCGACAAGCGGCTCGCCGTGATGGATGCGACCGCCGCGGCGCTGGCCGAGGACAACCGCATACCGATCATCATCTTCGACATCTCGCAGAAGGACGCCATGGTCCGTGCCGCGAAGGGTGAGCACGTCGGCACGCTGGTGCACAGCTAGTGGCGCTCGAAGACCTCCTCGCGCAGACCGAAGCGCGGTTCAAGAAGGCGATCGACGCGCTCAAGCACGACGTCGCCACCGTGCGGACCGGCCGCGCGGCGCCGTCGCTCGTGGAGCAGCTCGAGGTCGAGGCCTACGGGGTGCCGACGCCGCTCCTTCAGCTCGCGCAGATCAACGCGCCCGAGCCGCGGCAGATCCTCATTCAGCCGTACGACCGCAGCCTCATCAAGGCCATCGAGAAGGCGATCCAGTCGTCCGATCTCGGCGTGGCGCCCAACACCGACGGCGCGGTCATCCGGCTCAACATCCCCGCGCTGACCGAGGAGCGCCGCAAGGACCTGGTGAAGGTGCTGCACAAGAAGGTCGAGGAAGGGCGCGTGGAGATCCGCACGCTGCGGCGCCATACGCACGACGAGATGCGCTCGAAAGAAAAGAGCGCGGGTGTCTCCACCGATGACGTGAAGCGGCTCGAGGCGCAGCTGCAGAAGCTGACTGACCGCTACATCCTGATGGCCGACGAGGTCGGCTCCGCCAAAGAGAAAGAGATCCTCGCCGTTTAGCGAGTCCATGAGCGCCGTCCCGAGGCACATCGCCATCGTGATGGACGGCAACCGCCGCTGGGCGCGTCAGCGCCACCTGCCGGCGATCGCGGGTCACCGCGCCGGGGTCGAGACGATCCGCAAGACGCTGCGCGCGGCGCGCGAGCGGGGTGTCGAGTACCTCACGCTCTACTCGTTCTCCACCGAGAACTGGTCGCGCGATCCGGAAGAGGTGACCGGCCTCATGGGTCTCTTGGAGGAGACGATCCGCCGCGAGACCGATTCGCTCGTGCGCGACGACGTGCGGCTCGAGGTCATCGGCAGGCTGCATGAGCTCTCGCCCGGGCTGCAGCGCTCGATCGCCGGTGCGGTCGAGGCGACCTCGAAGTGCGCGCACGGCGTGATGACGCTGGCGTTCAACTACGGCGGACGCGCCGAGATCGTGGACGCCGTGCGGCGCATCGTCGGCGACGGCCTAGCCCCGGACGCGGTCGACGAAGCGGCCATCGCTTCACGGCTCTACGCGCCGGATCATCCCGACCCCGACCTGCTGATCCGTACCGGTGGCGAGCTGCGCGTGTCGAATTTCCTGCTGTGGGAGGTCGCCTACGCCGAGATGTGGGCGACGCCCGTGCTGTGGCCCGACTTCTCGGTACGCGATCTGGATGACGCGCTCGGCTCGTACGCGAAACGTGAACGCCGCTTCGGGCGCTAGCGTTCCCGCCATGGGCATCGCCGACCTCGAGCGCCGCACCGTCACCGCGCTCGTCTACGGCGTCGTCGTGCTCGCCGCGCTGTTCGCGCCATCGCCGACGTTCGCCGTTCTCGTGGGGATCCTCGCGGGGCTCGGCTACCTCGAGCTGCGCGCGCTCTTTCGCTATCGGTCGTACCAACCGTGGCTGGTCGGCGTCGTGTTCGTCGTCCTCTTCATCGTCGCCCATCTGTATGGCGCCGGATCGCCGAGCGAGCTCATGACGTGGACCCTTCTGGTCATCGCCCTGTTCGGCGCGGTCGCGGTCGCCGTCTTCCTCGAACAGGCGGTCCGCGGCCGACCACTGCCCGCTGTGCTTGGCGCGCTCTTCACGCTTGGCGGCGCGCTGTACCTCGGCTACTTCTTCGGCTATCTGATCGACCTGTGGCTCGCAGACGATCAGGCCACGCGAGGCTGGCTCGGAATGCTGCCAGTGTGGCTCATCCTCGCGCTCCTGCCGACGTGGGCGGCGGATGTCGCGGCGTACGTCGTCGGCGCGCGGATCGGCCGTCGCAAGATCGCGCCGCGCATCAGTCCCGGCAAGACTTGGGAGGGGACGCTCGCCGGCTTCGGCGCCGCCGCGGTCGTCGCGCTGCTCATCGCGACGTCCGCAGGGATCAAGACCGGGCCAACGCTGTTGCTGGCCCTCCTCATCGGACCTGTCGGATTCGCAAGCGACCTGCTCGAGTCCGCGATCAAGCGCGCCGCCGGCGCAAAGGACTCCGGAACGCTGCTGCCGGGACACGGCGGCGTCCTTGACCGCATCGACAGCCTGGTGCTGGTCGCGCCCGCGGTCGCGTTCGTCCTGTGGCTGGCGCGCGGTGCGTACACCTGAGCGCCGCGCTCGCGGGTGGGATGATGTTCAGGTGATGACACGACTCGCGATCCTCGGCGCGACCGGCTCCATCGGCCGTCAGGCGCTCGACGTCGTCCGGACGCATGGCGACCGCCTGCGTGTCACCGCGATCGCGTCGGGACGCAACGCGTCGGCGCTCGACGAGCTCGCGCGCGAGACGGGCGCCGTGGCGGTGTTGCAGGAGCGCGACGGCGACGACGCCTTGTGCGACGTCGCGACGCGTGCCGATGTCGACCTCGTGCTCGTCGCGACGCCAGGGATCGCCGGTCTCGCGCCGACGCTCGCCGCGCTGCGGGCCGGCAAGCGGGTCGCTCTGGCGAACAAGGAAGTCCTCGTCACCGGCGGGCATCTCGTCGCGCCGCTCGCCGGCGGGGCGGGGGACCGCCTCCGCCCGGTGGACAGCGAGCACTGCGCACTGTGGCAATGCCTCGTCGGCGAGAGCATCGAAGACGTGTCGCGCGTCGCGATCACGGCCTCGGGCGGTCCGTTCCGCGAGCGCCCGCTCGACGAGCTCGGCTCGGTGACGGCGGACGAGGCGCTGCGTCACCCGACGTGGAAGATGGGTCCCAAGGTGACGATCGACTCGGCCACGCTCGCGAACAAGGGTTACGAAGTCGTCGAGACGCACTGGCTCTATGGGATCCCTTATGAGCGCATCGACATCGTCGTACACCCGGACAGCGTCCTACACGCCATGGTCGAGTTCGTCGACGGCAGCGTGAAGGCGCAGCTCGCGGAGCCCGACATGCGCCTGCCGATCCAGTACGCGCTGCTCTGGGACCGCGCGCCGTCGCCCGCGGCGCGGCTCGACTGGTCGCGCGTCCGCGCCCTGCGGTTCGAGGGCGCGCCGGACGAGCGACGCTATCCGTGCCTCGCAGCCGTGCTCGATACGGCGCGCACCGCGGATGTCGCAGCGATGATCGGGCTGTCCGCCGCGGATGAGGTCGCCGTCGCGCGATTTCTACGGGGCGAGATCCGCTTCGACGAGATCGCGTCGTACCTCCGCCGCGGCGCGGCGCTCGGCGCCGCGCAGCGCGCGTCTGCGTCACCCGACCTCGGCGAGATCCTCGGCGTCGACCGTGCCGTGCGCACCGCACTCGAAGCGGCGCCGGTGCTGGCGTAGCGGGGATGGACTTCATCCCGACCCTGATCCTGTTCCTCGTTACGTTCACCGTGATCATCGCGGTGCACGAGTTCGGTCACTACCTGACGGCGCGGCTGCTCGGGATGAAGGTGCTCGAGTTCGCGTTCGGCTTTCCGCCGCGCATCGCCGCGATCCGCCACGCGGGGATCGACTACAGCCTCAACGCGATCCCGTTCGGCGGATTCGTGCGCATCCTCGGGCAGGACGACTTCTCGATCCACCAGGCCGGGGAGGGCGAGCCGGGGTCGTTCACCTCGAAGCCGTGGTGGGCGCAGGCCATCGTCCTCGTCGCCGGCGTGACGATGAACATGGTGCTCGCGCTCGTCGTGCTCACGATCGCGTTCGCCACCGGGACGACCGCCTCGACCGGCGACGTGCGCGTGCGCCTCGTCGCGGCCGACTCGCCGGCGCAGCAGGCCGGCATCCAGGTCGGCGACATCGTCCGCGCCATCGACGGGCGACCGGTCACGCGCTCGACCGAGCTCGTGAGCTACGTCACGAGCCAGGCAAAGCTCCATCCCGGGCAGGAGGTCACGCTCGAGACCGAGCGCGAGGGCCGGCGCTTGCCGCCGATCAAAGCGGTGCCGCGGCCCGCGCCACCGGAAGGCGAGGGGCCGATCGGGATCGGTCTCGAGGAGGTCCAGGGAGCGAGGGCGCTCGCGCTGCCCGACGCGTTCAAGGAAGCCGTGTCGCTGTCCGGTCAGGTCGTCGTGCAGATCGCCGAGCTTCCCGGCCAGCTGCTCGCGCCGCGCACCGGTCAGGCCGCCCCGAGCGTCGGCGGACCGATCGAGATCTTCCGCGTGACCGGTGAGGTAGCGCAGTACGGCATCCCGACATTCCTGAAGCTCGTCGGAGTGCTGTCCGTGAACCTGGCCGTACTCAACATCGTCCCGTTCCCGGGTCTCGACGGCGGCCGCCTCTTCTTCGTGCTCCTGGCCGGCATCTTCCGCAGGCGCCTTTCGCCGCAGGTCGAGGCGGCAGTGCACGCGGTCGGTTTCCTGCTGCTGCTCCTGCTTCTCGTCGTCGTCAGCATCGCGGACATCCGCCGCGTCGTTGGGGGCTAACGCGCGCGAGCTCGACCGC
>JBDTMY010000151.1:0-5313 GCA_039934015.1 Chloroflexota bacterium
CGCAGCTCGACGTTCTCGTTGACGATGCCGTTGATGTCACGGTCGATGACCTCGCGCGGAAGGCGGAACGGCGGAACACCCGCGAGGGCGGTGCCGCCCGCCTGATCGAGCGCATCGAGAACGGTGACGCCGAAGCCGAGCTTCGCCAGGTCGCTCGCGGCCGATAAGCCGGCGCAGCCCGCGCCCACGACCGCGACGCGCCCGCGCGGTGGTCCGATGATCGGCGGCGGGGGCTGCGTGTACGAACGGCCGTCGACACGCACGTTCGTGTGCGTCCAGTCGGAGAGGAACTTCTTCACGTAGCGGATCGAGAGCGGCTTGTCGACCTCTTTGCGCCGGCAGGCCGTCTCGCAGGGCGCGGCGCAGACCGATCCGCAGATCGAGGCCATCGGATTCGGGTCGAGAGCGAGCTCCCAGGCCTTCTCGAACTCGCCGGCCGCCGCGAGATTGAGATACCCGCGGCAGTTGGTCTTGACCGGACAGGCCTCCTGGCAAGGGATGTTGTCCTGGTACCAGGACGGCCCGACCTCCACCACCTGGTACAGCTCTCTCACGCGTGGCTCATGCTACCGACGGCACATGGCGCGTCAAACGAGCACAACGATCATCGAGCGCAAGACCCGCCTCGACGGATCGGTCAGCGACTACCGCTGCGAACGGTTGTCGCTTGACGTCGACCGTCGCGCTGTGTTGCGTTACGTGATGGACCGCGAATGGGTCATCGGTGAGACCGGCATCGTGCTGCATCCGGGTTACATCACCGTCGCGCACTACTGGAGCGATCGCCCGTACAACGTGTATCACTGGCTCGACGGGACTCGGACGATCGCGTACTACTGCAACGTCGCCACCGACACGCTCATCCGCGAGGATCTGGTCGGATACACGGACCTCGTCGTCGATGTGCTCCTCCGCCCTTCGGGGGAGACGATCGTCCTCGATGAGGAGGAGCTTCCGCCGGACCTCCCGCCGCCCCAGCGGATCGTCATCGCGCGCGCGCTCGAGTCGATCGCCGCCGGACCGCGCCGCCTCGCCCAGGAGATCGAGCGCGAGACCCGCGCCGCGCTGGGGGCGTGACCACGCCCCAGGGGGGATCGTCTTCCCCCGACCGGGGGTCGCTGCCCTTGTTTAGCAGGACCACACTCTCATCTATGAGTGATGACTCCCGCCTTCAGGCGAGAGCTGGCACGACCGACCCGCTGGCGGAGGTCGAGCCTGACGCTGCGCAGAACGGACCGAGCCGCAGCGACCTGGAGGCCCTTAAGGACGGCGCGGCGATGATGATCCAGGCCGGGAACCGCGTGGCCGCGATGGCCCTCCTGTGGTCCGCCGTCGCGATCGATCCGACCGACCTCGCCTCGCACCGCCGCCTCGCCGCGACACTCGCGACGGGCGGCGACATCGACGGCGCGGCCGACGAATACGCGCGCTACATCGAATTCATGCTTCCCCTCGGTGAGGTCGGCCGCGCGACGCTCGAGCTCTCTTACGGAGCGAGCGTGATCGGCGGCCACCGCGCCCTTCACGAGGCCGCCGAGAAGATCGTCACCGCTGTTCGCTCGATCGTTCCACCGACGAACCTCGCCGTCGTGCCCACGACCAGCGCGGCCCTCGCGCCGTCGATCCCGGACGTTCGCGGGGTGCCGAGCGCGCCCGCGATGCCGGCGCCGGTCGCGCCGACGCGCGTGCCGGCGACCGTCGCGACCCCAGCGCCGCTGCCGACGCCGCGCCTTCTGCCGAAGGTCCCGTTCCGCTTCTGCGTGCACGCCGACGGGGATCGTCACTGGATGCAGCTCGAGGGCGGCACCGACACGCTCATGCCGGCCGCGGTCCGCGTCATCGATCCCGAAGCGAACGTCATCGAAGCGCGTCTCTGCATCCCGCTCGCACCCGGCGACAAGGGACACGCCCCGCTCAGCGAGGGTCAAGCTCCCGCCGTGGCGTGGGTGGTCATCGGAGTCACGAACGATGTCGTCGCCCTGCTCGATGCGGGCAAGCCTTCACCGTACGGACTGCAGGCGAAGGTCGGCGACGAGTGGCTCTCGCTCGATCTCGTCGATACAGGCTGCCGTCTGGGCCGCAAGCACGCGAAGACCGCTGCGTCCTAGCCGCTACCTGACTCGCGTAGCCTGACGTTCATGCGACGACTACTGCGGGACGCGTTGCCTCTGCGCGGCGGCGAGTGGGGCCTGGCCCTCTTCCTCTACTTCCTGCTCACGGTGATGGTGGGGGCCGACTGGGTCGGAAAGCTGGGAGCGGACGCGCTCTTCGTGAAGCGCTACGGCATCGGGAATGTCCCCTGGATGTACATCATCACGCCGATAGCGATGCTCGCGGTCTCGGCGCTGATCTTCTTCTTCATCGATCGCACGCGTCGCCGCACGATGCTCCTGATCTACGTCGCCGCCGTGACCTTGATGTCGGTGGGGATCCAGTACGCGATCTCGACCGACGCCATCGGCAACATCGTCCAGCCGATCTCGTACGTGTTCGCGCACGGCGTCAAAGAGACGATCTACATCCTCTTCTGGGTCTACGCCGGGAATCTCTACGACTCCGAGCAGTCGAAGCGCCTCTTTCCCTTCTTCGCGGGATCGGTCCTCGTCGGGAAGATCCTGGGAGGACTGATCGGCGCTGCGATCGCGCCGATCATCCACGCGGAGAATTTCATCGGCGCGCAGGCGGTGGGCTTTTTCGTGTGCTTCGTGGCGCTGATCCTGTACCGCGGACTGCCGGAAGGCCGCTCGGGCGAGGTCGAGGACAAGCACCGGCCGCAGGGCATCAAGGCGACGATGCGCGAGTCGGTGGACGGCTACCGCACCGTCACTTCGGATCCGCTCCTCCGCACGTTCGGGGTCGGCGTTTTCTTCTGGTACTTCCTCATGCAGTTCGCGAACTTCCTGTATCTGCTCGGATTGGACACGTCCTCGGCGACCGCAGCTGCGGGCACGGGACAGGAGGACCTCTTCAGCCAGCTCTACGCCTCCGTTTACACGAGCTCGTCCCTGGTCGCGCTCGCGATCCAGAGCTTGATCACGAGCGGACTCTTACGGCGGATCGGCATCGCGTGGGTACTGTTCTTCCTGCCGCTCTGGTACCTCATCACGTATGCGACGGCGACGTACTGGAATCTCAATATCGTCACCGGTGTCGCGCTCCAGCTCGGCGAGCGTATCTGGATCCCAGCGCTTCACCGGCCGGCCAGCGAGCTCGTGTACAGCCAGGTGTCCGCGGCGATCCGTCCGCGCGCACGCGCGTTCCTCTCAGGTGGCGTGAACGCGTTCGGGAACATGGCGGCGGCGGCGGCGCTGATCCTCGGCCTTCGCTACTCCGACGTGCAGACGCTCCTCGCGGCCGGCACCGGGCTCTCGCTCGTGTACGTGTACAACGCCTGGCACATACGGCGACTCTTCGGCCGGCGGATCGCGCGGAACCTGACGTCGCCAGACCCGGACCTGCGCCGCAACGCCGCCGACATGCTGTCGTCGGAGGGCGGTGCGGTGCCGGATGACATCCTGCGCTCGCTCGGCGGGCGCGTGCCCGCGGACGTCGAGCACGGCGTTCGCCTCGCACTCACGCGCAAGGGCATCCTCGCCGTCGCCGCCGACGTGAACGAATAGCTAGACGCGTCGCGGCGTGGCCACGAAGCCGAGCAGCAGCCCGATCACACCGCACAGCGTCACCATGCCGGTGAGCTCGTGCACCGTCCAGCCGCTTCCGACCCGCAGGACCACGACGCTGAGGTAGAGCGCGAAGTACACGACGGGCAACGCGAAGGCGAAGACGTGTAGCTGTAGCGGGCGAGCGTCCGATGGGCGCAGCCGCCATAGCAGAACGTCACCGATCGCGCCGGCCGCGATCGCGACGAGCATGAACGTCAGCTGCACCTCGAGCGGCGCGTGTCCGCGCATGAGGATCATCGCGACGCCGTTGGATCCGAGCAGCACCGTCAGCGACCCGACCGGCAGCGTGCCGCGGCGTAGCGCGACGAGCGCGAGTCCGACCACGAGCGCGCTGAAGAGGTACATGCCCAAGAGTGACCGGACGAGCGTGGCCTCGCTGGGCTTCGACCCGGTCCCGATGACCGCCGAGTACGGCCCGGCGAATAGCGAGAAGAAAGTGAACACGGACAGCAGCGCCGTCAGCGACAGGACCGCGGGCAGGACCGCCACGAGCGCGCCCGACGCGCCGCGGCGCCAGGTGGCGAGCAGCGGACCGCTCACGATGAGAGCGATGCCAAGGCCCAACACGAGATGGCTGGGGCTCAGCAGCGCATCGCTGCCGAGCTCGATTCCGAACGCGGTATGCCACGCCACGTCGAGCGCGCCGCCGAACCCGAAGACGACGACTCCGGCTAGCGCGGCTTCGTAACCCGCCGGGATCGCGGCACGCCAGCTCGCCGCCCGCGGACGAGCGCGAGCGGCGGCGCCGAGGATCACCGCCGCGGCGGCGGCGTACCCCGAATAGAAGGCGGAGTGCCAGATCGTCCAGAACGAGTCGGGAAGGCCGTAGCCATGGGCCCAGCCATCCCAGTACAGGCCGGCGAGCAGCCACGCGCTCGCGCCGATCACGAGCCAGTCGAATCCGACGCCGAGCGTGCGATGGCGCGGCAGAGCGGTGGTGCGCGCCGCCGTAAGCGTCGCCATCACACCTATATACGCGGGGCGCCGAGGCGGCGTTGCGCCTCGAGCCAGCGGTCCGCGTCGGCGGCGCGTGTGAAGCGGTGCAGCTCGAGGTGCGCGTACTCCGGGCGGGCGAGAAGCTCCGGCATCTGACGCTTGCGGCGGCGGTACGTTTTCAACGCCCAGAGGTAGAGCGAATCGGTCGAGAAGAAGGAGTTGCGCACGCTCTCGCGGTTACCGGTGCCGGGCCAGATCTCGACGCCGCTCCGGATGCGCGTGAGGTTTCGGCGCGTAAGGCGGGCAAGGATGAGCCAGAGCGACAGGTCGAGCCACACCACCGTGTCGGCCTTTCCCCAGACGATCTCGCGCGCCCCGCGCCCGCCGTAATTCCCGTCTACGACCCAGCCGTCACGGCGAGTGGCCGACTTGATCCGCGCCCTGAACTCGCTTTCGTCGGCCATAGCCCAGTTCGCTTCCCAGTTCAGCGCGTCGAGCTCGATGAAGTCCACACCGAGGATGTCGGCGAGCGTCCGACCGAAGGTCGTCTTGCCACTCCCCGTCGAGCCGACGACCGAAACGCGCCTCACGGAGCGCGACGATATCCTCGGACCCACCCTCATGAAACTCCACGAATATCAGGCCAAGCAGCTGCTCGCGCGCGCCGGCATCCCCATCCCCGAAGGTCGTCTCG
>JBDTMY010000152.1:0-5809 GCA_039934015.1 Chloroflexota bacterium
GCGGCTCGAACGCGAGCGAGCTGCGCTCCCCCACCCACTGCGCGACCGATGCGTCGGTCAGGTACGGCAGGTTCGCGCAGACAACATCCACTTGGTCCGCGATCGGCGCCAGAAGATCGCCTTGGCGGAGCTCGACGCGGTCGGCGACGCCGTTCGCGAGCGCGTTCGACTCGGCGACCGCGAGCGCGTCGGCAGAGAGGTCGGTCGCGATGACGCGCACGCGGTGTTCGTGCGCCGCGATCGCCACAGCGATGGCGCCGGAGCCCGTACCGACATCCACGACCGTGAGCGTCCGGCCGGCGATGCGCTCGCGCGCCGCGTCAACGAGCAGCTCAGTTTCCGGCCGCGGGATGAGCACGCGCGGATCCACGCGAAAGCGCAGGCCGTAGAACTCTTTGAAACCGCGCAGGTACGCCACCGGCTCGCCGCGGCTCCGTCGCGCGACGAGATCGCCGTAACGCCGGTCCTCGGCGGGGGACAGCTCACGCTCCGGGTGCGCGAACAGCGCCTCCTTCCCGACACCCAGCACGTGTGCGAGCAGCACGTCCGCATCGAGCGCCGCGGTAGCGGGGTCGGACGCGGACCTCAGGCGCGTCGTTGCCGCGGCGCGCGCCTCGCCCCACGTCGGCATGCGGGAAGTATCGTCACCGAACGGATGATCGCGTCGTGAGCGTCCACCATGAGAAGCTGTCGCTGAGCACCGACCAGCGCGAGACCACGATCGACGTGACGTCGCGCGTACGCACCGCGGTCACTCGGTCGAAGGTGCGCGAAGGTATATGCGTGGTAAACGTGGCGCACACGACCGCCGCGGTATTCGTGAACGAGAACGCCGACCCGGAGGTCCAGCGTGATCTGCTCCATCAGCTCGCGAACGTCGTTCCGAAGGACGGTGACTACCGTCATGCGGAAGGAAACTCGCCGGCGCACATCAAGGCCGTGCTCGTGGGTAACGCTGTGACGCTTTCAGTACACGAGGGAGAGCTCGTGCTGGGCACATGGCAGGGCGTGTACTTCGCGGAATTCGATGGACCGCGTGCGAGAAGCGCCACCGTAACTGTCATCGGCGACTAAGCGTCGTACCATCTCCGACGCCGTCATCAACGGGTCGGGGGAGAGGGCGATCATCACACTTACGGCCGCGCGCGCGCCGGTCATGACCGTCCAAGATGTAGAGCGCGCGCTACGCACGGCGTTGTCGCGTGGTGGCGATTGGGCCGAGCTCTTTTGGGAACGGCACGAAACGCTGCAACTCGTCCTTGACGATCAGCGGATCGAGGATGCGATCACCGGGGTGGATCAAGGGGCGGGCGTCCGCGTGGTCCACGCGGAGCAAACGATCTACGCGAACGGCAATGTGACCGACGTCGACGACGTGATGGCGATCGCGGGCCGAGCGGCAAGCAGTGTTGCCGACGAATCGGGCCTCCACGAGGGCGCCCGGCTTGCTCCGGATGACCTCCCGAGACCACATTTGGTGGCAATCGACCCACGGACCGTGCCGGTCGAGCGAAAGGTGGCGCTGCTGCGCCTTGCGAACGAGGTCGCCCGAGCCCATGACCCGCGCGTTTCGCAGGCGACCGTGTCGTACGGCGAGAGCGTGCAGGAGATCCTGGTCGCGAACAGCGACGGCGTCCATCGCACCGACACGCGCGTGCGCGTCAACTTCGCGGTGCAGGTCGTCGCGAAGGACGGGGCCGTCCTCGAGTCGGGTTTCGAGGCCGTCCGGGGCACCCGTGGCTTCGAGATGCTCACCGAGGACGCGGTCCGCGAGGCCGCGGAGATGGCCGCGCGGCGCGCGGTGCTGAACGTCGGCGCCCAGCCCGCGCCCGCGGGCACGTACACGGTCGTGCTATCGAGCGAGGCCGGCGGGACGCTGATCCACGAATCGGTCGGCCACGGTCTCGAGGCGGACCTCAACCTCAAGGGTTTATCGGTGTATGCGGGCCGCATCGGACAGAAGGTCGCGAGCGAGCTGATCACCGTCATCGACGACGGGCGCGACCCCGGACAGCGTGGCACGTCCGCGCTGGACGACGAGGGCACGGCGACACAGCGGACGGTGTTGATCGAGAAGGGCATCCTCAAGACGTACCTGTCGGACCGCAAACACGCGGAGAAGCTCGGTATCCGGCGCAGCGGCAATGCGCGACGCGAGAGCTTCCGCCACCTGCCGATCTGCCGGATGACGAACACGATGATCGCCTCCGGCGACTCGGACCCCGCCGAGATCGTGCGCTCGGTCAAGGACGGCATCTTCGTGAAGAAGATGGGCGGCGGACAGGTCGACGTGGTGAGCGGCAACTTCGCATTCGAGGTCACCGAGTGCTACCGCATCCGCGACGGAAAGCTCGCGGAGCCGCTCCGCGGCGCGACGCTCGTCGGGCAGGGTCCGAAGCTGATGAGCGAGATCGACATGGTCGGCTGGGACCTTGGGTACTCGACGGGCACGTGCGGCAAGGACGGTCAGGGCGCGCCGGTCGCCGACGCGCAGCCCACGCTGAGGATCCCATCCGTAGTCATCGGCGGAAAGGTCCAGTGACCGCGCGGCTGTCGAACGACGAGGTCGCGAGTCGCGCGCTCGAGGCGCTGCGCGCCGGCCGCGTCGCCACCGCCGAGGTCCTCGTGCGCGATGCGCTCTCGGGGTCCGTCGAGACAAAGGACGGCGCGATCGACGTGGTGACCGCGCGCGGCGAGCGTGGACTCGGCGTCCGCGTGCTCGACGGGCAGCGCGTCGGTTTCGCACACACCAGCGACCTCGCGCTTTCCGGGATCGAGGCCTGCGTGGATCAGGCCCGGCGAATGGCGACGATCACCGAGCCCGACGAGGACCTCCGGATCGCCACGATCCCTCTCGACAAGGTCGAGCTGGAGATCTACCAGCCTGGTCTCGAGGACCGGCCCCTCGCTGACCGCGGAGCCATCGCGCTCGCGGTCGAGCAGGCGGCGCGATCCGTCGACCCGCGCATCACGCATTTTCGCAAGACGAGCTACAGCGACGCCGAGGTGACGACGGTCATCGCGACGACCACGGGCGTTCGCGCCTCCTACCGCGAGAGTTTCTGCGGCGCGATGACGAGCGCGGTCGCGACGCAGGACGGCGAGCGGCAGATCGGATATCACGGCGAAGGTGCCCGGCGGATGGCCGATCTGGATCCGGACGCGATCGGGGCGCGTGCCGCTCAGCGCGCGCTCGAGAAGCTCGGAGCGAAGCCCTTCCCCACCCAAAAGCTTCCGGTCGTGCTCGACCCGTGGATGGCGATGTCGCTTCTCGGGGCGATCTCGCCGCTCTTCTCGGCCGACAACGTCCTCAAAGGACGGTCGCTCTTCGCGGCAAAGGTGGACGAGCGCGTCGCCAACGAGCGCGTGACCATCGTCGACGACGCCAGACGGAAGGGCGGACTGCGCAGCGCGCCGTTCGACGGCGAGGGCGTGGCCACCACGACGCGGACGCTCATCGATCGCGGCGTCCTGCGCGGCTACCTCACGAACCTGAAGACCGCGCGCAAGCTCAGCAGCGCGCCCACTGGGAACGCGCGCCGCGGCTCGTATGCGTCTCCGAGCCGCATCGGCCCGTCGAATTTCTACATCGAAGCCGGCACGGGCGATCCCGGCGCGCTCGTCCGTGGCCTCGACCGGGCTCTCGCGGTGACCTCGCTCCTCAACCTGCACACCATCGATCCGGTCTCGGGCGAGTTCTCGCTCGGCGCGACCGGCACTTACCTCGAGAAGGGCTCCCCGCTGTATCCCGTCCAGGGCATCACCATCGCGGGCAACCTGACACACCTGCTGTCGTCGATCAGCGGAGTGGGCACCGACCTCACGTTCGGCTCCAGCGGCATCGGCAGTCCCACGCTCGTGATCGCCGAGCTATCGGTGGGCGGCACGTGATGTCCTGGCAGACACTCCTGCACGACGACCCCGTTCCCTGGCTCCTCGAGAAGGGCGACCCCGCGGTGCGCGCCCTCACACTCCGTCACGTGCTCGACCGTGGTCCGCGCGACGCCGAGCTGCGCGAGGCACAGCAGCGCGCGATGTCGAGCCCGCCACTCTCGACGCTCCTGCGTCAGCAGAAGTCGGACGGCAGCTGGCCCGGTCAGGATCTCTGGAAGCCCAAATACCAAGCGACGCACTGGTCGAGCCTCCTGCTCGTCGAGTACGGCGTCGACGCCGGTGACCCACGGGTCCGCCGCGCCGCGCGACGCGTCCTCGAAGACCTCGGCTCGCCGGACCAGGGCGGCATGGACTGGGTGCTCCGGCAGGACCACGGCGCCTCGTGCATCGTCGGCAACATCGTCCGCTACGTCTCGCTCGCCGGCTACGGCACCGACGAGCGCCTTGAGCCGCTGGTGCAGCGCCTGGTGCGCGACTCGAAGAAGTTCGACGCGGCCTGCTGGATCAACGGCGACCAGCCCTGCGCCTGGGGTTACGCGCGTTTGGTGTGGGGTCTGGCGGCCCTGCCGGAGGCTTCGCGCACGCGCGAGGTCGAACTGACGCTGCGCCGCGGCGTCGAGTTCCTCCTCTCCTATCGCATGACGCGTGGCGCATACCCGACCGGCACCGAGCCGAGCTACCTCTGGCGCCAGATCTCGTTCCCGCTCTTCTATCAGGCGGACATCCTGTTCGTGCTGCGCGCGATCGACGCGGCCGGTGCCATCGATGACCCGCGTGCCCAGATCGCGATCGGCTGGCTCCTCTCGCGTCAGGACTCGCACGGACGGTGGGCCGGGCGTTCGCCGTACGCCGACCGAATGGCCTCGAAAGTCAACGCGAGCAAATGGGCGACGCTTCACGCGCTGACGGTGCTCAAGCACGCCTTCCCCGAGAACGGCGCCTAAGTCGAGCCGGCGGATCGCCCCACGCAAGCGCATCCTCAAGGACATCCCGCCCCTGCGCTTCGGTGAGGGACGCGAGTGCACGCTTCCCGCGAGCATCGCGGTCGCGACGGGACAGGAGTACGAGTGGGTGATGGGCGCGTCGGGCTCCGCATTCACCACCGCGATCGACGTCGAGGCATGGGATCCGATCGCCGCGGCGCCACTCGACGACGCGACCCTTGTCCGGGCCGCACGCGGGACCGGTGCGCGGGCGGACCCGGTATCGCCGCCGTTCGATGAGGAGATGAAGGCGCTCGTCGTCGATCGCATCCTCGAGGCGCTCGAGGCGAAGCTGCCGCCGCTCGCTCGCGGCCTCGTCGGCCCGTCGGAGTACGGGCTCGTGGTCGGGTGCGACGAAGAGGCGCCCACGTTCTACGCGCGCACGTACTTCGACAAGACCGAGCAGCCCACGAAGCTCGACTGGTCGGCCTTCGACAAGGACGGCCACATCGTGTTCCTCGACCGCGCCGACCCGCCTGACCGCGCCGTCATCGCGCGCGAGGCGGTCGATGCCGCCGCCGTCACGGCCGAGTCGAGCGACCGCGCGATCCAGACCTGGATCGCCGCGCTACGCGACGAAGAGCGCTGGACCGACCGGCGTCACGCCGGCGCGGCGGCGTTCGGCGATCACGCGATGCGCATTCTGCTTGCGGACAAGCGAAGGGCAGCCGCGAGCTTCCTCAGGACGACGCGCGCGCTGTTCCCCGGCTCGCCGGGCGCCGATCTCCTGCGCGCAGCCGAGTCGTATGGGTACGTCGCTGATGCGGCGAAGAAGGTCGGCATCGGACCGTTCGACGCGTCGGTCGCGATGCGCTTCCTCGACTCAGGGCATCGGAAGTCGTGGGCGAAGCAGCTTGAGGCGGCGCTCGCACACGAGCACGACGCGCACGACGCGATGCGTGCGGCTCGGGCCGGCATGCGTTGAACGATCT
>JBDTMY010000153.1:0-5774 GCA_039934015.1 Chloroflexota bacterium
TTTGCTAGTCTTCGGTCCGATGCGGGTCTTGATCACGGGTGTCACCGGGTTCGCCGGCAGCCACCTCGCTGAGTACATCCTCGCCAACCACCCCGACGTCGCCATCTATGCGACGTACCGGTGGCGGTCGCGTACCGAGAATCTCGAGACCCTCACCGCCCAGAACAAGGTGGAGATGATCGAGGGCCGGTATCCCACCGGCGGGACGCTCCGCGAGGACGGGCGCCGCGGCCGCGTCACGCTCCTGCACTGCGAGCTCACCGACGCCGGCGCGGTCGAGAAGCTCATCTCCTCCGTGCAGCCGCAGCGCGTGTTCCACCTCGCGGCGCAGTCCTACGTCCAGTCCTCGTTCGACGAGCCCGCCGCGACGCTGCGCATCAACATCGAGTCGCAGCTCAACCTCCTGGAGGCCATCCGGCGCCACGACACGGACGTCCGGATGCACATCGCCGGGTCGAGCGAGGAGTACGGCCTCGTCCATCCCGACGAGGTCCCGATGAAAGAGACCAATCCGCTACGGCCGCTGTCGCCGTACGCGGTGAGCAAGGTGGCCCAGGACAAGCTCGCGTATCAATACTTCAAGTCCTACGGGCTGCACCTCGTCGTGACGCGCGGCTTCAATCACACTGGCCCGCGGCGCGGCACGCACTTCGTGACCAGCAGCATGGCGCGCCAGATCGCGTTGATCGAGGCAGGAGAGATCGAACCGGTGATCTACCACGGCGACCTCACGAGCAAGCGTGACTGGACCGACGTCCGCGACATGGTCCGCGCGTACTGGCTCGCGCTCGAAAAGGGCGAGCCTGGCGAGGTCTACAACGTCGGCCGCGGCAAGTGCTGGTCGATCCGGGAGATGCTCGACATGCTGCTATCGCACTCGAAGGCGAAGATCCGCATGCAGGAGGACCCCGCGCGTCTGCGGCCCAGCGACGTACCGATCCTGTGGGCGGACACGGCGAAGTTCCAGCGCGCGACCGGATGGGAGCCGCAGATCCCGTTCGAGAAGACGCTGTCGGATCTACTCGACTATTGGCGTGAGCGCGTGCGTCGTGATACGCAGCGGCTCGGGGCGGAGGTCTAGCAGTGCCCGATCTTGGTGGAATGTGGACGGCGTTCGTCAACAACCCGCTCGTTCAGCTCGCGGTCCGCGGCATTGGGCTGTACATCCTCGCTCTCTACCTCGCGATGGTCTTCTGGACCGTTCGCGATGCGCAGCAGCGCACCGAGAACCCGATCCTTCCATACCTCGCCGGCCTGATGGTCGTCGTGCTCAACATCCTCGGCCTGTTCCTCTATCTCATCGTGCGTCCGAAGGAGACGCTCGGCGAGGCGTACGAACGGCAGCTCGCCGAGGAGAGCCTCCTCGCGGAGGCGGAGCAGCGCGTCGTCTGTCCCACCTGCAAGGAACGCGTGCAGGAGGACTTCATCCTCTGCCCGACGTGCCGCACGCGTCTCAAGCGGATGTGCCCTTCGTGCGCGAAGCTCATCCGGCCGGAGTGGAACATCTGCCCCTACTGCGCGAAGGACTTCGACGAGCGCGACTGGACCGTTCACGCCGGAGGCAAAGCGGGCGAATAGCCCGCGCGATCAGGCGCGTGACGGCGTCGGCATCCTGATGCCGATATCTCGCGTGCGTGCCGATCCGCGAATGGCCTGAGTCAACCCGTCCCCGCGAGCGTCTCGTCGCGCGCGGCGCGTCGTCGCTCTCGGACGATGAGCTCCTCGCGCTGCTCATCGGCAGCGGCACGCGCGGACGCTCGGCGCTCCTCATCGCGAACGAGGTCCTGCGCCGCGTCGGCGGAACGCGCGCGCTTGGTCAGGCCGACGTCGCGCGTCTTCGCGACGCGGGACTCGGCGTGGCGACCGGCGTGCGCGTCGCCGCCTCGTGCGAGCTCGGTCGCCGTGTGATCGCGGCGAGCGCGGACGGCGAGCGCTGCGATACCGCCGACCTCGCGGCCGCCGCGCTGGCGCCGCACTTCGCGCACCTCGAGCGCGAGTCGCTCGTCGTGGGCCTCCTCTCGCGCAAGCACCGCCTGATGGCGGTCGCACCGGTGTACGTCGGCAACGTCGCGGGCACCTCGGTGCGCATCGCGGAGCTCTTCACCGAAGCGGTCCGGCGCAACGCCTCGGGGATCCTGCTGGCGCACAACCACCCCTCCGGCGATCCCTCGCCTTCGGCGGATGACCTGCGGACCACGAAAGACGCCGTCGCCGCTGGGCGGCTGCTCGGCATAGAGGTGGTCGACCACGTCGTTTTCGGCGCCGGCCGCTGGGTAAGCCTCCGGCGACAAGGTTCCGGCGGCGTGTTCGGTCTCCCCTAGAGATAGAAGGTCTGTAGCGGACCAGTAGCAGGCTGTGACGTTCCCCTAATGCGCTCGTTCCCGAGACCGGTGGGAGATCCAGCCCGACCGATCCTCGCGCGCGCCGCGTCGGCGCTCGCGCTGGCCGCCGTGGTCGTCTTTCCCCTCCAGGGCAGCCGCACCATCGAAAACCCGGCCGCAGACGCCGGCTCGCCGGTCGCCGTCGCCGCGGATCACCAGGTCGGGGCGTCTGTTCCGGACGCGCTCCCCGACTCCCTCAATGCGGAGATGGCGGTCCCGCAGGTCTTCACCGACACCGAGGCAAGCGTGTCGTTCACCCCGCCGCCCGGTTGGGTGCGCGGTCCGGCGACCGCACTGAACCCGGTGTCCGACCCGGCCGAACCCGTCTTCGAGCTCGTCCGCTTCCAGCTGCGCCTGTCCGATCCCAAGCTGTACGCCGCGCCGATCCCGATCACGAGCGGGCTCGTCGCCGACGCCGGTGCCGTGATCAGCGTTGGCCTCGCGCGTGCCGACAGCGGACTCGTGCGCGTCGACCAAGAGAAGGTCCGCGGCGAACCCGAGACGGTCGCGGCGCCCGGGTTCACGCTGCTCGACGAGGAAGCGGTGTACGAGGGCGTCCATATCTGGACCCGCTACTTCTTCTCGCGCGACGGCGAGCGCGTTGTCGTGGTCCGCGCGGCGGCGCCCGCGTCCGAGTGGAGCGTGCTCGAGGACAAGATCATGTCGACGGTCGCGTCGCTACGCGCGGATCCACTTGGCGCGAACGCGCCGGCGGCCCCGCCTCCGCCGCCACCGCCCGCGCCGGACGTGGTCGAGCCTGCGCCGGACGCCACGATGCAGATCCGTCAGCGGATCCTGTCGCGCGCCGCATCGATCCTCGGACTGCGGTACGTGTGGGGCGGCAACTCGACGACGAACGGCATGGACTGCTCCGCGTACGTGAGCTGGACCTGGAGCGTCGGTCGGTTCACGACGGACTCGATCTGGCAGGTGTCGTTCCCGATCGCGAAGGGCGAGCTGCGACCGGGCGATGCGATGAACCTCACCATCGGCCGCGACCCCGAGCGCACCGGCCACATCCGTCTCTTCGAAGCGTGGGCCAACCCCGAGCACACGCTCGTGTGGGTCTACGAGCAGACGCCGCCGCGTCTCGTCCACCGCGTCATCGTCTACGACGACCGCTACCAGCCGATCCGTCTCTCGGGTCTCTCGAGCGCGGGCGAGACGCGCGTGATCCCGGGTCTGCCCGCGCCGACGGCGACACCGCGCCCCGCGACGACGCGTCGCCCCGTGGTGACCGTGCGCCCGACCCCACGTCCAACGGTTCGGCCAACGGTGCGCGCGACAGTGCGTCCGACGGTGCAGCCCATCCCGACCTCGACGGTCAGGGTGCTGGCCACGCCGATCCGGACGGCGACGCCGGTCCCGCTCCGCACACCGCTGCCGACGCCCACGCCGCGTATCTGACGAACCGCGCGTTCTGACGCGACCCGACGTTATCCTTTGCGTGAGCGTGGCTCCGCGCCTGGAAGGGGTATCCCCAAGCTTGTTCGATGGTCTTTTCGGTCTGTTCTCACGCGACATCGGCATCGATCTCGGCACGGCGAACACCCTCGTGCATGTCCGTGGGCGCGGGATCGTCATCGCCGAGCCGTCGGTCGTCGCCAAGGATCAGCGGACCGGCCAGATCCTCGCGATCGGCGCCGAGGCGAAACGGATGGTCGGGCGGACGCCCGCGAGCATCATCGCCGTCCGTCCGCTCAAGGACGGCGTCATCAGCGACTTCGACATCACCGAGCAGATGCTCAACTACTTCATCCGCAAGGTGCACGAGCGCGCCCTGATGTTCCCGCGTCCCCGCGTGATCGTCGGCATCCCGTCCGGAGTGACCGAGGTCGAGAAGCGCGCGGTGCAGGACGCGGCGGTCTCCGCCGGCGCGCGGTGGGCGCGACTCGTCGAAGAGCCGATGGCCGCCGCGATCGGCGCCGGCCTTCCGGTGAACGAGCCGACCGGTTCGATGATCGTGGACATCGGTGGTGGCACGACGGAGGTCGCGGTCACCTCTCTCGGCGGCATCGTCATCTCGCGCTCGATCCGCATCGGCGGTGACGAGATGGACAGCGACATCGTTCAGTACGCCCGGCGCGAGTTCAACCTGCTGATGGGCGAGCGGACGGCCGAAGACATCAAGATCGCGATCGGCTCGGCGTACCCGCTCGACGAAGAGGTCTCGACGTACTTCCGCGGCCGCGACCTGCTCACCGGACTACCGCGCTCGATCGAGGTCACGAGCGCGCAGATCCGCGAGGCGATCGAGCCGTCCATCGCGTCGATCGTCGACGCCATCAAAGCGACGATCGAGGAGACGCCGCCGGAGCTGATCGCCGATGTCATGGATCAGGGCATTTACCTCGCGGGCGGCGGCGCGCTCCTCCGCGGGCTCGACACCCGGGTCGCCGAGGCGACGCAGATGGCCGTCCACGTCGCCGAGGATCCCCTCACCTGCGTCGTGCGCGGGTGCGGGATGATCGTCGAGAACCTCGAGAAGTACGAAAGAAGCCTCGTGATGGAGACATATTCGGCAGTCCCGCGTTAGCGTCTGAGCATGGCAAGCTTCGGCCGCGCGCGTCGTACCCAGGGCAGCGTTCTGCGCCCTTTCGCGCTGCTCGTCGTCGTCTGCGTCCTGCTGCTCGGACTCCGTAACACCGACCTCGTCCGCGGCTCGTCGACGTTCCTCACCCAGCTCCTCGTTCCGGTGCAGCAGGTCCTCGCGGGCGTCGGCGCCGCCGGTGACCGGTTTGCGTCCGCGATCGCCCAGATCGACCAGCTCCGTGACGACAACTCGCGGCTCCAAACGGAGAACGATCGGCTGACGCTGGACAACGTGCGGCTCCGGGAACAGGCCATCGCCGGCCAGCAGGCGGAGCGGCTCCTCTCGCTCCAGCGGACCGTTCCCTTCGAGAGCGTCCCGGCGCCGGTCATCGCGCGCGATCCGGCCGGCATCCTTCATTCGATCGTGCTCGGGATCGGCAGCGACGACGGCGTCAAGGTCGGCCACGTCGTGCTCTCGGACCAGGGCCTCGTCGGCCGGATCAGCGAGGTGGGGACCAACTTCAGCAAGGTCCTGCTCGTGACCGACTCCTCGTCGATCGTCTCCGCCCTGGTGCAGGGCTCCCGGGCCACCGGCATCGTCCGCGGCCAGTTCGGGGACTCGCTGATCATGGACTGGCTGCTTCAGACCGAGCCGGTCAAGGAGGGCGACGTCGTGATCACCGCCGGCCTCGGGATCGGCAACGAGCTGCGCTCCCTCTATCCGAAGGGCCTGGTCATCGGGACGATCGCCCAGGTCAAGACGGCGGAGGCCGCCGCCTACAACCGCGCGATCATCACGCCGGCCGTCGACCTCCGCCGGCTGGAGCACGTGCTGGTGGTGAAGACCAACTAGCGCCGGTC
>JBDTMY010000154.1:0-5977 GCA_039934015.1 Chloroflexota bacterium
GGATCACATTCCCTTGGCGAGTCCGATGACGTTGCCCTCGGGGTCCGCGAACATCGCGAGCTCGACCGGGCCGGCCTTCGTCGGCGGCATGACGGTCTTGCCGCCAAGCTTCTCGACCTTGGCGAGCGTGCCCTTCAGATCCTCGGTCTCGATGTAGAAGGTCACGCTGCTCCGACCGTCGCGTGAGGGGCCGATGCCACCGCCGATACCGTGCCCGTTGGCCCCGGTATCGACCATCGCGTAGTCCTCCGGCGCGTCGGTGAGTTTCCAGTCGAAGGCGCTGCTGTAGAAGTCGCGGAGCTTCTTGCTGTTCTTGCCGATGACCTCGAAGTGCGTGACGGGAAATGCCATGTTCTGTCTCCCCTTTCTATTCCGCGTGTTGGCGGCGGTGTTACTGCGCTGCGTCCGGTCCGCGACCCTCGGCCACGTTCGTGAGGCGGGGTAGGAAGTAGTCCCAGCCTTCGGTGTGCGACGCGATCGCGCCTTCCGGCAGACCGCGATGCACCAGGCGGAGCCGCGTGCCCTGTCCGTCGGGCTCGAGGTCGATCTCGACCGTGCTGCTTCCCGGCGGCACGATCTCGCTTGCCTGCCAGCCCCAGGTGAACACCACCCTTCGGTCCGGCACGACCTCGACGAATTCACCGATGACGGTGCCCTTGTCACCGGGGAAATCGACGCGGAAGTCGCCGCCCGGGCGTGGCTCGAGCTGCGCGAGCCGGCCCTTCCAGCGGACGTACTCCTTGGGATCGGTCAGGAGCCGGAAAACGGTCTCCGGTCGGGCCGCGATGGTGATGACCTTCTCAATCGCCTTTGTGTCTACGGTCACGACGGGTCCCCCTTTGCTCTTCTTGTTCCGCGGCCTGCTTCAGCAGGCGCAGGTTCTCGTCCCAGTACGACTCCAGGTATGCGCGCAGCTCGGCGATGCTCTCGGGCCGTGTTCGGTACAGCCGCTTGGTCCCGTTGCGTCGCTCGCTCACCAGGCCCGCCTCCTTCAGCACGCGCAGGTGCTGCGAGATCGCCGGACGGGTCACGTCGAAATGGCGGGCGATCTCGCCTGCCGCGAGCTCCGCGGTCCAGACCAGGCGGAGGATCTCGCGGCGGTGCGGCTCGGCGATGGCGCGGATCGCGGCTTCCATCGGCACATGTGAGCACACACTTACGAAAGTGTCAACTTACATATCGACCCCGGCCCGGCAGGCTGGGCGGGGGACACCGTTCCACAACCCAAGCGAAACCGAGGCCCGGTTCACCGCAGTGACCCGCGGACAGATGCTCTCGTGTAGAACACGAGCTAATGGAGGGTCAGATGACAGCGGTGATCCAGTGGCGTGAGGCGGGGAACGGCAAGCACTGGGCGCAGCGCGCGCTCCCCGAGCCGCCGCGGCACAGCCGCATGTCGAAGACCGCAAAGGTCCCAAGCGACAAGGTCGGGCGCGATCTCGAGGCCTGGCTGCGCGATCTCCCGTTGGCGAGCACGCACCACGGGGAATGACGTCTAGGTCGCGCCGGCCCTCGCGCCGCGAATGATGGGCAGGGCCAGCAGCGCCAGCACCAGCGTCGTGATCCAGTAAGCGACGAAAGCGACGACACCGCCCGCGAGCGCGGTCACGAGGTAGACGGCCACCAGCGCGACCGCGGCGTAAAGAGCGACCCGCGATCCCCGGCCCACCAGGATCGACAGGATGGCGAACGCGAGCGCTGCCGGGAGGTCCCAGAGCTCGATGAAGCCGCGCTCCCGGTACGAGATGAAGGCGTTGAGCGCGAACACGGCGGCTGGGACGGCCAGGACAACGGATGCGGCGATCTGTCGAAGGCGTTCCACGTGCCGATCGTAACTTGCCTGCTCGGTCCCCTGTGGGGTGCCGGCGCGCTACTCGTCCAGCAGCGCGACCGCGCGGATGGGCGAACCGGTCGCGCCGTCCACCTTCAGCGGAAGACCAAAGAAGCGGAACCGCTTTCCGCGCAGACCCTTCAGGCCGACGAGGTTCTCGATGATCGGGATCTCGCGATCAGGATGCAGGAACAGCACGTGACCGGGGCAATCGGCGTTGCCGAGATCGTCTGCGACGCGGCCCTCGAGATTGGGATGATCGACCCCGACGCACTTCACATCGCGCTCGAGAAGCCACTCGCACGCATCCTTCGCAAGTCCGCGCGCTGCGAGGAACGCGTCGCCGCCCCAGGTCCCTGACCAGAGGCGGATCAACACGATGTCGTCCTTGCGGATCTCGACGTGTTGCTTCTCGACGGCGGCGGCGAGCATCTCCGCTGTTACGGGCTCGTCGCCGCGCTTCGCGCTCACGTCGATGCAGACCGCGTCGCCGTAGAGCTTTTCGAGCGGCAGCTCCGCGATCGACCTACCGCGCGGCGTGCGGCGCGCGCCGTCGTAGAAGTGGAGCGACGCATCGACGTGTGTGCCGGTGTGGTCTTCCATCACGAGCAGCTTGGTCGTGAAGCCGAGCTTGAACGTCGCGGCGTTCAGGTACGGCAGCATCGTGAACGGCGGCTTGATATCCCAGGTCCGCAGACCGTCCTTGAGGGTCAGCGTGAGGTCGAGCATCCGCGCGGGCACGCGGTGATGCTAGGCGAGAACCTTCGACCGGAAGGCTGAGAACAGGTCCGCGATCGCACTCGGCAGCTTCGCGCCGACATCCTGGCGCGCGTCATAGCCGCAGAGCTCGAAGCCGCGCACATCAGCGACCGCTGCGAGCGAGGTGATCGCCTCGCCGAGCATCGCGAGCGACACACCACCCGGAGCGGGGAACACGACCGCACCCATCTCAGCCGGGTCGACGACGTCGATGTCGACGTGGAGCCAGATCTTGCGCTTGCGCGCGAAGGCGATGACGCCCGCGGTGTCCGCCTGCTCCGAGTCGAAGCGGATCCGCGTGACCTTCGAGCGATCGAGATTGGCTCGCTCACCGGGATCGAGGGCGCGGCCTCCGACGAGCGCGACGCGCTCCTCGGCGATCTTCTGCGCACCGGGCCACAGCAGCGGCGCGACCGACCGGCCGCAGACGTGCGCGAGGCACATTCCGCCGACGTAATGGGATGGCGTCGTCGCGAGCGTGTTGAAGTCGCCGTGCGCGTCGAAGTACACGAGCGCGAGATCGGGCTCCACGGGGAGCGCGCCCGCCAGGCTGCCGGCAACGAGCGTGCACTCGCCGCCGAGGACCGCGCAGGTGGCGCCGGCGCGCAGCGAGGACCCGATCGCCTCGCCGAGCGTGCGGCAGGCTTCGCGCGCGGCACTGACCCAGCGGTCGCGAGGGTTGAATGGAACGCGGACGTGCTTCTCCGGTCCGAGTCGCTGTGCGAAGTGCTCGGAGAGCGCGCCTGGAGCGGCCGCCATCCCCGCGAACCGTGTCTCCGTGACCACACCGGCCTCGAAGAGATGCAGCGGACGAGCCGCCATCTGTTGCCCGATGGTAGCGGCGCTTGGCAGCCCGCCGAGGTGGCGGACTGGCGTCAAATGAGCCGGCGAGCCGGCGCGGCTAGACGAAATAGGTCAGGGCGAGGCAGATGACCGCGATGGCGGCGAGCGGGTAACGGCTCCAGTTCCCCCTGAGCGCCATGAGGACACCGCAGATGAGCGCGATGGCCGCGAGCAGCGTATCGAGGTTGAGGGCCATGGACGACCTCCACGCGAATTTCGCCGGATGCTACCCGGGACCGGGAACCTTAGTCGCCCAGCGACGCGAGCAGGCGGTCGATCGCGGCCAGGCCGGCGTCGAGGATCCGGGGCTCCATCCCGTAGCCGACGCGCAGGTGCCGCTCGGCGCGGAAGTGGATGCCGGGGACGACCATCGTCGAGTACTCGCGGATCAACCTATCGACGAGCGCCATCGATTCGAGCGGAAAGCGGTAGCTGAAGAAGCAGATCCCGCCCGCTCGTGGCGGTGTCCAGTGGAGCTCCCGCGAGTGCGTCGTCGCCCAGTCCTCGAGCCTCGGCCACCGGTCGCTGAGGATGAAGCGGGCGCGTTTGAGCAGCTCGTCCCGACGCTCGAGCGCGATCTCGGCCAGCGACTCGGAGAGCGTCGCGGGCGCGATGGTCGTGTAGTCCTTGAGGCGCAGCGCGGCCTGCATCTCGGCCTCCGGCGCGACGAGCCAGCCGATCCGTAGACCCGGCAGCCCGTACACCTTCGATAGCCCGCCGGTAACGACCACGCGCTCACCACGTCCGGAGAATGAGGCGCTCTCGACGCTGTCGAGCTCCGCACCCCGATAGACCTCGTCGGAGAGGATCCACGCGCCGTGCTTGGCGGCGATCGCGACGATGAGAGCGATCTCGCTGCGCGACAGCACCTGGCCGGTCGGGTTGTTCGGTGTACAGACGCAGATGAGCTTGGTCTTCTCGTTCACGGCCGCGGCGAGCGCGTCGAGATCGATGTGCCAGCCGCGCTCTTCGCGCAGCCACACCTCGCGGACCCGCGCGCCGAGTCCCTGCGCGATGCCGTGGACCTGCATGTAGTTCGGCATCACGACCACGACCTCATCGCCGGAGCTCACGAGCGTCATCAGCGCGAGGAAGTTCGCCTCGCTCGTGCCGGTGGTGACGAGGACGTTGCTCGCGTCGCTACCCGAATGGAATCCCGCGACGAGCGCCCGCGTCGCCTCGCGACCGACGCCTTCGGCATAACCGAGCTTCGAGCGCATGAACTCTTTCTGGTCCCGCGTGATCTCCTCGAGCGTGAGCGCCTCGACGCCCGACTCGGACAGGTCGTACTTCACCCGGTGCTCCCAGGTGGATTGCATGCGCTCCATGTCGAAGGAGGGGAACTTCATCGGTGCGAGGTCAAGTCTGGCATCAGCGCTTCTCCGCGTCGGCGCGAAGCCGTTGCAGCTGCTTCTTCGCGAGCTCCACCACGTAAGCTCGGTCGAATGAACCCGCCCGGCCGGTGACCTCGACAGCGTCGACGACGTTGGCGTAGCGGAACAGGATGCTGACCGTGACCAGCGCGGCTTCGGCGGTGGCCTGCTGGAAGACGAAGCCCCGCGACTCGTCTCCGACACTGTCCCCGAGCTCCGTCTCGATCGAGCCGAGCTCGAGCGCTCGGGTGCGGAACTCGTTCGCCGTCGCGATCGCCGCGGCCTGGTCGGCGGTCATGATCAGGATGGAGTCGATCGCGCAGCAGATGAACGGGTCGCCACCCTTGGTGAACTGCCGCACATAGCCGAACGCCAGGCGTTGCTTGAGCACGGCCGGTGTCGTGCCCAGGCCGTTCGCCAGATCGTCGGGGGTCATCTCCTCGTCCTTCTCGAGCGCGTAGTCCGCGGGCACGTCGGCGGCCTGGAGGATCACCGTCTGCGGCGCGGCACGCACCACCAGCGCGGGACTTCCCCTCGGAGTCGAGGGCTGCGGCGTGCAGGCGAGAAGCGCGATGACGAGCAGGACCCGGCTGAGCCTCACCAGCCCAAGATACGGTGCCAGACGGGGTAGGCGATGCGAGAATCGCACGATGCGACGCATCGGGCACCGCGGGGCGATGGGTCACGCCCCGGAGAACACCATCGCCTCCTTCAAAAAGGCGCTCGAGCTCGCGTGCGACGAGGTCGAGATCGACGTCTGGATAACGCAGGACGGCCGGCTTCTCGTGACGCATGACCGCCCAACGGCGAAGACCACGCTGTCGCTCGACGAGGTGCTGGACTTCTGCCGTGGCCGTATGGGGGTCAACGTCGAGCTCAAGTGCGAGAAGGACGAGGCCCGGGCGCGAGAGATCGGTATGGCCGTCGCCGCTCGCCTGGCGGCGCGTGGTCAGGCCGACGTGTACATCTCCAGCTTTTGGTGGGCTGCGCTCGAAGGCGCGCGGGCCGCCGCGCCGGCGGTGCGCCGCTCTTTCCTCTTCTCCGATTCGCCGGATCGCGCCGCACTGCTCGCGAGCGCCCGCGCGCTCGAGCTGTGGGCGCTACATCCCGAGCGCACCTACGTGACGCAGGAGCTGATCCGCGCGGCGCACGCCGCGTCGCTCAAGGTGAA
>JBDTMY010000155.1:0-3392 GCA_039934015.1 Chloroflexota bacterium
CCCGGCATCGTGCTCCTCGGCGGTACCGGCGGCGACACGCGCGACGGCGACATGGCGCCGGAGCGCAGTCCGTACTCGGCCGACGCACCCAAGCGCGGCCTGCTGCGCCGTCTCGCGCATGCGCTCGCGGAGAGCGGCGTCGCCACCGTTCGCTTCGACAAGCGTGGTTGCGGTGAGAGTGGCGGGACCGCCGATGCGTCGGACTACGAGACAGACCTCGTCGACAACGTGGCCGCCGTGCGGTACCTGCGGTCGCGACCGGAGATCGATCCGCGACGCGTCGGCGTGTGTGGTCACAGCGCGGGCGCCTTCAACGCGTGCCTGGTCGCGCGCGAGGTCCCGGATATCGCTTGCGCGGGACTGTTGGGTGCTCTTTACGGAACGATCGAGGAGCTCGTCGAGTGGAACTGGGGCCGCGTCGCAGCACAGTGGCGATCGCTATCTGAGGAGCAGCGCGACTGGCTGCGCGCGAACCGGCCGCGTGACGTCGTCGGCGCGTTCCGGACGAAGGAATTCATTGCCGCGGCGCGGCGCGGTGATGCGAAGGTGCGCCTCGAGGCGGAAGGAGCGAGCGCGGAGCTCGACCTGGTGCGCTTTCGTCAGGATATGGAGCGCCCCGTCGCGAACGAATTCCGCCACGTACGCTGTCCAGCTCTTGTGCTGCACGGGGGCGACGATATGAACGTCCACGTCGAAGATGCGCTTGGGACGTATCAGGCGCTCCGGGAGGCGGGGAACGACCAGGTCGAGCTCGTCATCATCCCGGGCCTCGACCACAGCTTTCAGCCGGTCGAAGGCGACGTTCCAAAACGCATGTGGGACCGCTTCACGCTCGCGACGATGGGCAGGCCGGTATCGCCGCTCGCCATCGGCGCGGTGACGTCGTGGGCGGCTCGCGTGTTGCGCGCCGATGTCCCACCACCGGGTGGGTCCGGCGCACGATGAGCAGCGAGCGCGCCGCCCGCTTCATCGAGACGGTGGAGGGCATCAAGATCCTGCGAGCCGTTGTCGACGCCCCTGGGGTCGAAACGCTCGAGGGTCGATTCGGACCGCTGCTGAACGCGAGACGCGGCGGGGCTCATTACGTCGAGGTCCCGCCCGGCGCCTACATGGACGACCACGCGCACGAGCGCGAGAGCTTGATCTTTACCGTTCGCGGACAGTGGGTCCTCTGTTCGGGTGGCACGCGCTGGCACATGAAGAGCGGAGACCTGTTCTGGTTCGGCGACGGTGTCCCGACCGGTTACGAGAACCCGTTCACCGAACCGGCCTTCCTATTGATCTTCAAGGTCGAGGACCGGACGCCTGGCTACGATGCGGCGATGCTCGAGCGTCTCGAGCGCATGCGCGGCACGCTCGAAGACGAGCACGCGCGCGGCACGCCGTTCGTCTTCAAGGAGATCCCCGAGGACCACCCGGCAAAGGTCTTCGCCCGTTCATTGCCGGGGGCGGAGATTTAAGCGCAGGCGTCGGGTACACTCGCGTCAGAACAAAACGGCGCGCGCGACGACCAATGCGTTCGTGAAAGACGTGCTCGCGTACCTGCCGCGCTTCGGCATCACGGATCCCGTGAGTCAAAGAGCGTGTTGGGACGAGGGTGAGCAACTAGCGCGTGACTCCGCAAGGGGTCCGCGAACGGGTCGGGCGGCGTGTGCGCTCCATAGGAGATTCCCATTGCCCGACGTCGCTCTCCTCATTGACTGGGAGAACGTCTACTACACGCTCAGGCAGCACACGACCGGACCGCTGCCGTCATCGCTCGCGATCCTGCAGGCCATCCTCAAGAAGGCCGCCGAATTCGGCCCCGTACGCGTGAAGCTCGCGATCTTCGGTCAGGAGGTCGCGATGCAGGATGAGACGCTGCTCATGGCGCTCGAGTTCACCGGCATGGAGCCGATCCCCGTGGCCCAGCGCATGAGCGGCCGGCTTCTAAAGGGCCGGTCCGACGCCGTCCTGATCACTCGCGCGATGAAGCTTCTGTACAAGGATCGACCGGACATCGAGGTCTGGCTCATCGTTTCCGGCGACCGCGATCTCAACGCCTTGTGCAAGGCGCTCAAGGACGAGGACAAGAAGGTCTACCTCGTCGCGGGCGATCTCTCGCTGGCCAACGAGCTTCGCGAGTCCCCACATCTGCGCGACGACGTCTTCCTGCTCGAGGACCTGATACCCGAGGCACGCTGGACGCGCGGCGGCCTGCGCGCCGACGACACGCAGTTCGGCAAAGAGGAGCGGCGCCCCGACGAGCCGGTCGCCGCCCGCGGCGCTCTACGCCCTCGTCGCGGTGTACGCGGCGGCGGCGGCGGCAGCCGCGTACCGCGTACCCCGCCGGTCGTTCCGGCCGTGGTGCCGACCGGCTCGCCGGAGTCGGAGAAGGAGCAGCGCCGGCTCGCGGTCCTGTTGCTCGACCAGCTCGTCGCCACCCACGCCTCAGCGATGGCCCGCGGCGACTTCGTCCGCTCCGTCGTGCCCCTCTCCGAGAAGGAAGCCTCGAGCGTGCTCGAGGAGCGGATCGATGCGGCGATCGAGCAGCACCACATCGCCGCTAAGTTCGAGGGTCGAACTCGCGCGAAGGCGAAGCAGCTCCTCTCGCCGAACCTCACCTCGCCACTCGTGGCCGAGACGTACTTCCATTTCGTGCGCCTGCTGCGGCGGATCAACACCGTGACCAAGGACACCAAGCGCGTTCCGGTCGTCGAGGCCGTCCTCGATCCGCTCTCACGGGCCGACCAGCCCGGCGGGATCGCGCGCGGCCGGACTCAGCGCCGCGTTCTGCTCGAAACGCTGTTCAACATCGCCGAGGAGCGCGGCGCGATCCAAAGCGAGTCCGTCCAGCGGGACGGCCGCGAGATCACGATGTGCTGGCTCGTCGACGACCATCCGCTCGTCGTCTACGCGCGTCAGCCCGCGGCGGCGATCGCGCACCTCTTCAACTTCGTCAGCACGACCCGCGCGCACGGCGATCGCGCCGACTGGGTCAACGCGGCACTCTTCGCCGAGCTGCTCTCGCGAGTCGAAGGCGATGCGCTCGAGTCGAACATCCGCAGTGCCGTCGAGCGTGGGATCATGAAACCCGAAGACCACGGCAAGAAGGCGGGCTTCGTCGTCGTCCGCGACCACGCCGAGGTGCGCACCATCCTGGGCGAATTCGGCGGTCTGAACGGCGACGCCATCGAACGTGTCGCGGCCGCGACCGCCACCGCGGAGCAGACCGACGATGAGGACGAGGACCAGGACGCGGAACAGGACGAGCCGGCCGCGGCAACAGCGACGGCACCGCCGACCGCAGCGGCGCCCGGGACGACCGCGGCCCCGGCGGTCCCGCGGAAACGCACCCGGCGCGGATCCCGCGGAGGACGCCGGCGCGGTGGACGTGGTCGCACGACGAAGAG
>JBDTMY010000156.1:0-7706 GCA_039934015.1 Chloroflexota bacterium
CTGCCGATGGACTACGCGATCGAGATGAACCGTCTCATCACGCTTCAGATGCAGGGAGCGATCGGCTGACCCTCGCTCCTGTCGCCGCGCCGCCACTGCCGCTCGACCGCGTTACGGTCGAGCGGCTCAGTGTTGGGCGGGGTGAGCCTGGCTGGCAGCTCGAGGACCGGCTCGCCGCGCTCGAGCGCTTCGAGGCGGCGCCCTGGCCGACCGGGAAAGAAGAGGAGTGGCGGCGCTTCCCGTTGCGCGACCTGCCGCCGGTGCGCGCCGCCGAGCTGCTCGATGTGGCGCATCCGCCGAGCGATTACGGCTCGGTCCCCCTTGACGCATCGCACAAGGGACTCGTGTTCGACCGTTGGTCGTCGGCGGTCCGGGACCATCCCGAGCTCGTGCGTCGCTTCCTCCCTGACGGTGGCGGGATGCCGAGCCACGACGCGTTCCGCGCCTGGGCCGGCGCGCTCTACGGGCACGGCAGCACGTTCCTGTACGTCCCAGCGGGGCTGCACGTCGAGCTTCCGCTGCAGGTCCACAAGCGCTGGGCAGCGGGCAGCGCGCCGATCGTCTTCCGCACGCTCGTCGTCGCCGAGGAGGGCTCGTCGGTAACGCTGCTCGAGGAGCTCTCGTCCGAGGGCGGCGGGCCCGGCCGCATCGCGGTGCCCTCGGTCGAGGTGCGCGCGGGTCCCGGGGCCACCGTGCGCTACGTCGGCGTCCAGCGTTACAGCGACGACGTCTGGGAGATCGGTCAGCAGCGCAACATCTCGGAGCGCGACAGCGTGCTCGCGAACTTCAACGTGCTCGTCGGCAGCCGGCGAACGAAGCTCGGTGTCGAATCGGACATCCGAGGCAACGGCGCGCGGGTGAAGCTCTACGGCCTGGTCGCCGCGGGCGGTGAACAGCGCATCGACGTGAACTCGCTCCAGAAGGTCGACGGCAAGGCTTCGACTTCCGACCTCCTGTATCTGTCAGCGCTGTACGAGGCCGCGCACGCGGTGCTCTACGGCGTCATCCGCGTCGAGCCGACCTCGAGCGGCACCGGCTCGTACCAGGAGTGCCGCAACATGCTGCTTTCGAACAAGGCTGGCGCCGATCCGATCCCGGTGCTCGAGATCCTTACCAACGACGTCGCGCGCTGCGGCCACGGCGCGACCGCAGGTTCGCTCAGCGACGAGGACCTGTTCTACATCATGTCGCGCGGTTTGGATCGCCGAATGGCCGAGCAGCTGCTGGTGCGCGGGTTCTTCCAGCGCGTCGTGAACGACATCCCCGATGTGCAGATCCGCACGCGCGTCACGGACGCGCTCGCGCCGCGCATCGGCCGCATCGCGGAGGCCGAGGTCGCCGCAGCATGACGAACTACGTTCCGGTCGCGAACACGTCGGACATCGCGCCCGGTGAGGTCGCCGTCGTCGAGGTCGAGGGCAAGAGCCTTTGCGTCGGCCACTGCGAGGACGACACCTGGGGCGCGGTCGACAACGTCTGCACCCACGACGGCGGCCCGCTGGGCGAGGGCGAGCTCGAGGACTGCCTGGTGGAATGCCCGCGCCACGGCGCCCGCTTCGATCTCATGACGGGCGAGGTCAAGGCGCTGCCGGCCGTCTTCCCCGTCAACGCGTATCCGGCGCATCGTCGACGGACGCGTCGAGGTCGACCTTGGCGTGCCGACTCGCGAGCTGGAGATCGGCTAGGGCTGGCATCGGTCCTGCTCGTCTGCCTGGCAAAGGCACACGGAGGTCAGACATGGACGAGCGCAGGATTACCGTCGAGAAGCGCACCGAGGTCACCCGCGAGGTTCCCGTTCGCGAGCCGAAGACCACCAACGTGAACATCGGCAGCGACGGAAGCACCCAGATCCAGGAAGAAGGCGAGATCGTCGACGACCCAGTCGGCTCGACGATCATCACCACCGAAGAGACGGTCGAGAAGCACCAGCGCTAGCGAGCCGCGGCCCTTCCGGCGTATATCCTCGACGAGAAGACGCGCCGGGAGGGCCTTCTATTGATCAGCAGCGCCGCTCGCGACCGCATCAAGCTCGCGATCGACCAGCTCGAGGAAGCGTTCCACCGTTTCGACGAGAGGTCGAGCCAGGACGTCAACGAGTCGTACGACGCCGCGCTGCAGCGCGGCAGGGCGATGGGCTACCAGGAAGCCGCGCACCTTGTGAAGTCCGCCCTGCACGACATCGACGTCAAGAGCCTTTGAGCGGGGAGTGATCACGGCCGTCGTGCTCATCACCGCGGAGCGCGGCGCGCTCGCCAAGGTCGGGGAAGATCTCGCCGCCGTCCCGGGTGTCTCCGAGGTGTACTCGGTCACCGGTGAGGTGGACTTCGTCGCGATGGTCCGGGCCCGCGAGCATGAGGAGCTCGCCGACATCGTCACCCGGCGCATCGCGCAGGTGCCCGGCGTCGCGCGCACGCACACCCACGTCGCGTTCCGCGCGTACTCAAAGGTCGATCTGGAGACCGTATTCGGATCGGGTGACCCACGCTAGGGTCGTTCCCGCTGCAGACCTACTCAGGCCTATAGCTGCGCGGGCTCGCGGCCCTTCGCGGACCCTCACTCGCCTAGACTCGGCCTGATGCAGGCCGTGGTCATGGCCGGCGGCGAGGGGAGCCGCCTGCGCCCCCTGACGATCAATCGGCCCAAGCCGATGGTCTCGATCGTCAATAAGCCGTGCCTTGGGCACATCTTCGATCTGCTGCAGCGCCACGGCATCAACGACGCGTACGTGACGCTGCAATACCTTGCGTCGCAGATCCAGGACAGCTTCGGCGATGGCGGCGCGACGGGCATGCGCCTCAAATACAGCGTCGAGGAGTCGCCGCTTGGCACCGGCGGCTCCGTTCGTCAGATCGGCGACGCGCTCGACGATACGTTCATCGTCATCTCCGGCGACGCGCTGACCGACATCGACCTTACGAAGGTGATCGCGTTCCACCGCGAACGCAAGGCCGCCGTGACCCTCACGCTGTACCACGTCGCGAACCCGCTCGAGTACGGCGTGGTCATCACTGGCGAGGACGGTCGGATCGCGAAGTTCCTCGAGAAGCCGTCGTGGGGCGAGGTGTTCTCCGACACCATCAACACCGGCATCTACGTGATCGAGCCGCGCGTCCTCGAGCGTTACAAGCCCGGGGAGGCGTTCGACTTCAGCAAGGACCTGTTCCCGGCGCTGCTCGCGGAAGGCGAGCCGCTGTACGGGTACATCGCGTCGGGCTACTGGACCGATGTCGGATCGATCGCCGAGTACGCGCGGGCGAACGCGGATCTACTGCACGGTCGCCTTACGGCAGGCCCTCTCGGCACGGAGATCCGACCCGGCGTCTTCACCAATGGTGACGTCGAGATCGACGAATCCGCGCGCATCACGGGCCCGGTCTATCTGGGAAATGGCGTCAAGATCGGCCCGCAGGTCGAGATCATCGGTCCGACCGTGCTTCGGGATTCCGTGACGGTCGACGTCGGCGCGGTCGTCGATCGCTCGATCGTGTGGCGGAACAGCTACGTCGGGGAGCGTGCGGAGCTGCACGGCACGATCGTTGGCCGGCAGTGCGCGCTCAAATCAGGCGTGACCCTCGAGGAGGGCAGCGTGATCGGCGACCACTGCATCGTGAACGAGAACGCACGCGTGCGCAGTCAGGTGAAGATCTGGCCCGACAAGCAGATCGAGAGCGGCGCGGTCGTCGGCTCGAGCCTGATCTGGGGCTCGCAGGGCCGCCGGGCGCTCTTCGGCCGGTTCGGGGTCACCGGGCTGGTGAACATCGATCTCACCGCGGAGTTCTGCGCCCGTCTCGGCGCGGCATACGCGTCGACGCTACCGGCCGGTACGACGGTCACGATGAACCGCGACCAGCACCGCTCCAGCCGCATGCTGAAGCGCGCGCTGATGGCCGGGATAGTGTCCGCGGGAGTTCACGTGGCGGACCTGCTGCAGGCGCCGCTACCGATCGGACGACACCACACGCGCCGACTCGGCGCGGGCGGCGGCGTCCATGTCCGGGTGTCGCCGTTCGACGTCCGCGTCTGCGACGTGAAGTTCTTCGATCGCCAGGCGCTCGACATGGACAAGACCCAGGAGCGCAAGGTCGAGACGGTGTTCTTCCGCGAGGACATCCGGCGCGTCGGACACGCCGATGTCGGCCGCATCTTCGAATCGGTGCGCGTCGGTGAGGCCTATAGCGAGGCCTTCCTCGCCGAGATCACCCATCGGAAGGAAGTGGCCGCGCACAACTTCAAGATCGTCGTCAACTACTCGCACGGCACCGCCGCGCAGTTCCTGCCGCCGCTACTCAGCACACTGGGCATCGAGCTCATCGCCATCAACGGTGTCGTGTCCGAGAACGTCGGGTCCCGGTCGTTCGACGAATTCCAGAACGAGCGTCGCGAGCTCGCGGCCATCGTCGCCGCGCTCTCGGCGTCGGCAGGCGTGATCATCGACGCCGGCGGCGAGAAGGTCTTCTTCGTCGACGACAAGGGTCGCAGCATCAACGACATGCACTTCCTCGCCGCGTTCGTCGCGCTGTCAGCCCGCGTCACACCAGGCGTCGTCGCTGTGCCTGTCTACGCGCCGTCGGCCATCGAGGACACCGTCGCGCGGTTCGGCGGCAAGGTGCAGCGCGTGCGGGCGTCCGCTGAGGCGCAGATGAACCTCGCGGCGCGCGAGCATCCGCTCGTGGTCGGCGACGGCGTCGGCGGCTTCATCTTCCCGCGCTTCCATCCGTCGTATGACGGGCTGTTCGCGACGGTCCGTCTCCTCGAGCTCCTCGCGGTCACCGGCAAGACCCTCTCGGAGGTCATGGACGAGACACCTCCGGCCAACGTCGCGCGCCTCCAGGTGCCCTGCGAGTGGGAGCGCAAGGGTCGTGTGATGCGCGTGCTCGCGCAGGACCCGCGGACGGAGCAGACCCGCCAGATCGACGGCGTGAAGCATCAGAACGACGGAGAGTGGGTGCTCGTGCTGCCCGATGGCGATCGCCCGCTCTTCAACGTCTACGCCGAGGCGAAGGACGAGGCGCGCGCCTGGATCCTCGCGCAGGAATACGCCGACCGGCTGCAGCAGCTGCGGAGCGACGCGTGACCGTCCGCATCGCGATCGCGCAGTGCGCGCCTGCGCTCGGCGCGTTCAAGCGGAACGTCGCGATGCACGAGGAGTGGATCGGCCGCGCCCAGAGCGCGCGCGCGCGGCTCGTCGTGTTCCCCGAGCTGTCGCTCACCGGCTACTACCTGAAAGATCTCGCGGGCGACATCGCCTGCGCCGCCGATGACGAGCGCCTGAAGCCGATCGCTGACGCTTCCCGGCGCATCGATGTATGCGCCGGCTTCGTCGAGCGCGCGCCCGACGCGCGGCTGCACATCGCGCAGGGGTACTGGTCCGGCGGCCGGCTGGTGCACGTGCACCGCAAGGTCTACCTGCCGACCTACGGCATCTTCGACGACGGCCGTTACTTCGGGCCGGGCGAGCGCTTCGACGTGTTCGAGAGCGCCATCGGGCCGACGGGCCTCGCGATCTGCGAGGACCTCTGGCACATCTCGGTGCCGTACGTGTACGCGACGACGGGCGCGACCGTCGTGCTCTCGCCGGCGTCGAGCCCGGGCCGCGGCGTCGCCGAGGGCGGTGATCTCGGCACGGCGGAGTCGTGCCGGCTCATGGACCGTTTCTACGCGCAGTACCTCACGCTCTACGTGCTGTTTGCGAACCGGGTCGGGGTCGAGGACGGCATCGCTTTCTGGGGCGGCTCCGAGGTCGTCGCGCCCGACGGGACCGTGGTCGCGCGCGCGCCCGACTTCGAGGAGCACCTGCTGATCGCGGAGGTCGACACGGACCTCGTCGCGCGCGAACGCGACCGCAACCCCTTGATCCGCGACGAGCGCCCCGATCTCGTGCAGAGCCACCTCTCCCGCCGGACGGGTCTGGTCCGCCGACCAGACGCGGCGGTGGAGCGCTCGTGACCGTGGCCGAGCGCATCGGCGCGATCCGCCCCGATCCGAGCGACCCCGCTCCGCTGCGCATCGACGAGGCGCTTGTCCGTCGGATGCTCGTGGCGTTCCTGCGCGAGGAGTCGAGGAAATCGGGTCACCGTCGGGTCGTCGTGGCCGTCTCCGGCGGCGTCGACAGCGCGGCTGTCGCGGCGCTCGCCGCCGAGACGTTCGGTCCGCAGAACGTCACAGCGCTCTTCCTGCCGTACCGGACCTCCGACGCCGCATCCGCACAGCACGCGCGGCTCGTCGCGAAGACGTTCGGGCTCGCGCTGGAGGAGCTGGACATCACGCCGCAGGTCGACGCCTACCTCGGTCGGATGGGCGAGATCGATCGCGTGCGCCGGGGCAACAAGATGGCGCGCGAGCGCAAGTCGATCGAATACGACCGCGCCTGGCCCGACGGGCTCGTGCTCGGCACCAGCAACAAGACCGAGCTGCTGCTCGGCTACGGGACGCGCCACGGCGATATGGCCTGCGACCTGAATCCGGTCGGCGACCTCTACAAGACCCAGCTGCGCGAGCTCTCGACGCATCTCGGCGTGCCCGCCGTCGTCGTCGGCAAGGCGCCCAGCGCCGATCTGTGGGCGGGCCAGACGGACGAGGCCGAGCTCGGATTCACCTATGCGCAGGCGGACCTCATCCTCTATCACCTGGTCGACCGCCGCCTTCGTCCGTCCGAGCTCAGCGCCGCGGGTTTCGATGCGGCCCTCGTCGACCGCATCCGCGAGAAGATGCGCCGCTCCCACTACAAGCGCGTCATGCCGCTGGTCGCGAAAGTTAGCCTCCGCACGGTCGGTCACGACTTCCTCTATCCGCGCGATTGGGAAGCCGACTGAGCGGCGACGAGGCGCACGTCTCGGCCGCGCTCTCGCCCGAACAAGAAGCCCCGCCCCTGCGGCTCGCGCTTGGCTACGGCCTTGCCTTCACGGCCGCCACGTGCTTCGGCGTGGGCGGGATCATCGCGAAGGCCGCGTTCAACGCGGGCGTCCCGCCGTCGCTTCTTGCGGAGTGGCGCATCCTCTTCGGCTTCCTCGTGTACGCGGCGCTCTTCGCGGTCATCAGGCCGGCCGCGTTCCGCGTGCGCCGCGCGGACCTGCCGCTCTTCGCGCTCTTCGGCATCGTCGGTCTCGCGGGCGTGCAGTGGACCTACTACGAATCGATCCAGCGCCTGCCGGTCGGCGTCGCCGTCGTGATCCAGTACACGGCCCCGGTGCTGTTGCTCATCTGGGCGCGGCTTCGCGGGCGCAAGGTCGGCAGTCGGCTCTGGCTCGCCGGCGCGCTCGCGCTCGTCGGCTGCTTCTTCGCCGCGGGCGCGTACGACGCCGCGCTCTTCCAGCTCAACACCACCGGCGTCGCGCTCTCGGTGCTGTCCGCGCTCATCTTCGCGCTGTACTTCTCTCTCGCGGAACGCATCCTCAAGCGTTACGAGACGCCGACGCTGCTCATCTACGGCTTCGGCTTCGCGCTCCTCGCCTGGGCCATCTACCGTCCGCTCTGGACGCTCCCGTGGACCACCACGGCGGCGGAGATCTGGATGCTCCTCGTCGGGGTCCTGATCGTCGCGACCGTCATCCCGTTCGGCCTCACGTTGGCAGCGGTCAAGCTCATTCCCGCCGCGCGCGTCGGCCTCACCGCAACGATCGAGCCCGTCGTTGCGGCCCTGGTCGCCTGGCTGGTGCTTGGAGAGAACCTCGCGCCCGCGCAGCTCGCGGGCGGCGCGATCGTGGTCG
>JBDTMY010000157.1:0-4523 GCA_039934015.1 Chloroflexota bacterium
GAGTCAACCTCTTGCCCGAGTCTTCGATGTCGCGAGCCTGAACCGGTTCGCCGAGACGCTCGTCGTTGATGTCCTAGACGCGCTCGGGTTGGAGTCGTCCCATCTGGTGGCTACGTCGTTCGGCGGGTACATCGCGCTTCGCAGCACGGCGGCCCATCCCCGACGCATCGGCCGCATGGTCCAGTTCAGTTGGCCGGTCGGGGCCCCGATCGCACGGCTGCCGATGTCCATGCGGCTCATGAGCGTCCCCGGACTGGGTCGCCTGCTGGCTGCGCTGCCGTCGACCGAGCGAACGGTGCGCATGATCCTTCGTAGCGTCGGCCACGGACCGAGCCTCGACGCAGGCCGGATCACCCGGGAGGATCTCGACTGTTACCTGGCGCTGCTGCGCTCCACCGACACGCTGCGGAACGACGTGGCCCTGGGGCGCATCTTTGTTTCGCCGCTCCGAGGGCTGGACCCGCGTCTCCTGCCCAACAGCGTTCTGGCGAAGATCACCACTCCCACCTACTTCCTGTGGGGGGAGAACGATCCGTTTGGTGACGCAAAGACCGCGCGCGAGCTCGTCGAGCGCATGCCCAACGCTGAACTGGAGCTGATGTCCGGCGCGGGCCATGCGCCTTGGCTCGACTACCTCGAGCACAGCGTCACGGCCACCAGGAGGTTCCTAAGTCCATGAAGCGGCGCGCGCGCCTCGCTCATTACGCGCTCAAGGCCGCGGCGATTCCAGCAGATCGTCGATACCTTCGATACGGACACCCGCGAGTTCACTGCCCCGGCCTAGACTCCGGTCGGGACCGCAGATGCGAACTAGTACCCATAGCGCGACGCGGTGACGGAACCGTTAACGCATCAGCTGCGCGAGCGGACGAGACAGCGCACTGCCCGCAGTCTGTGCGGCTATGGCGGCGAGATGAGGTCGAATGCCGATCCGAGCGCTGTAAGCACCTCGGCCGTGATGTCGTCAGTCAGTCGATAGCGGATGACGTTGCCTTCCCGGCGCCCTCGCACCGCGTCTGCCTCGCGGAGCACTCGTAGATGTTGGCTGGTCGCCGAACGGCTGCGCTCGATGACAATGGCGAGATCGCCGGCGGCGAGCTCGGTTGCCTGAAGTGCACGGACGATCTTGAGGCGTGTTGGATCGCACAGACACATCAGGACGCGTTGGGCATCGTGCGCCGAGCGCGGGTGCAACATGCGCGCCCGCGCCAGTGCGACCGCTCCGTGATCAACGACACGTTGGGTGGTCATCTGTCGCTTCAGTGCGGAGGGTACGGCAACGCGCCCGCACTGGTTCGTTGACTACGTGGCGGAAGCAGCCGGTCCAGGGAGAATTCGGAACTAGATCGTTTTCTGTGACGAAGCCCTGCGGCCAATGCCTCGAGTCCTGACCCTCCGTACCATCGAGCCATGACTGGTCTCGAGGTCGCCCGCGGGTTCATCAACGCGGTGGTGGAGCGTGACGCCAATGCCGCGGCCGAGCTCTGCACGGACGCGGTCGAAGTCCTTCTGCCAGGTGCCGACGCGCCACTGCGCGGCAAAGAGGGCGTGCGCCAGATGATCCGCATGGCGCCGCAGTTCCTCCAGAGCATGCGCGATGAGGAAGAGCGCGACGGCGAGGTGCGCATCACCACGTTGACCCGCTTCCCCGGCGTGTTCGCGAACTACACGACATGGCTCTTCACCATCGGCGGCGGAAAGGTCGATCGTCTCTCGTTCGAGCTCCGCGGCGCGAACTGACGCGCGAGGATCGCCGTCAGCTGCGCTGGTACTGGCTCTCGGCCGGCTCCTCTTCACTCACGACGCGAGCGACCGAACGCGAAGACACGACGCGACCGATGAACGTGCCGAGGACGTCGGCCATCTCGATATCGTCGAGCCCGTACGGCACGGCGGTCCGAGCGAGGACCAGGATCCCGAGCGGCCGCGGATCGCCACGCAGCGGGACGATGAGCGCTTCTCCGGTGTTCGTCGGTATCCACGCGACGTTCGCAGCCACGCTCAGGCGGACCACCCGCCGCTCATGCAGCGCGCCAGACAGCGCTGGATGTTCGTTCTCCCACACGGCCTGCGACCGCAAGCTATCCGGCGGGTAGGCCGCGTGTCGGCGGATCGAACGGTCCGGACGGCGCAACCAGACATGCACGGCATCGTGGTCGAGCGTGCTCGCCAGAACCATTGCGATGCTCTGGAGCGCCTCGCCCGGATCGTCGATGAATAGCGCATGACGTGCGAGCTCGTAGAGCGCGAGCGCCTGCCGGCGTTCGGTCGCTTCGCGTCGCACGCTGAGCGAGCGCGCAAGCTCGAGCGAAACGATCTCGGCGATGCCGACCGCGGTGTACGCATCGGCAGCCGCGAACTGCCGCCCAACGCGTAGCGCGACCAGCGCGCCGATGAACGCATCGTTCGGTGCGAGCGGGGTGACGAGGATCGAGCTTGCGACGCGCCCGTCGGCCAACGGGATCGTTGCGCGCAGCTGCACGGTCGCGCTGGAACGCGCCACTTCCTCGACCGCGCCGCGGATCGCGGGGTCCGCGGCGCAGTCTTCGACGAGGTTGTAGGCGGGCATCGGGTCCGCACTGCCGAGATTCACGAACGTGAGACCGTCGTAGTGAGCAAGCGTGGCGAGCGCGGCGAGCCGCACGTCCCAGGCGTCCGCATCCGTGGTGGCGCGCCGCGGCGAGAGGGCCGGCGCGCCGAGCAGTCGGCTGATCGATTCGGGTGTGGCCGACTCCTGACGAACGATGCGGTCCCCAGCGTCGCGGAATGATTTCGTCGTTCTTGGGTCCTTCAACACGACTCCCTGCGCGCGCGCTCCAGCGGCGTACGCCTACGGCGGCGAGCTGGGGAGCCCCAGCATAGGAATTTCGCGGAGAGCTCGTCGGACGCACAGCACTAGCGCGCGGAGACGGCGACCTCCTCGACCATCTCGACGTCGCCCTGCGGTACCCGGACGATCCGTGTTTCCATGACGGCCAACGGCTGTAGGCGCATCGTCCGCGATCGATCGAAGCTCGCGATCCAGTTCCAGACCGTTCGGCCAGGAGTCATGAGCACGTCGATGATCCGCTGGAGTACGGTCGCGGCCCCGTCGGTGATGCGCGCGAGGAGCCGCACGCCGTAAACGACGGCCTCCGCGGCCATCCAGCCGACGATCCAGAGCGTCAGGCCGGCGACGCCCAACACGAGCACGGTGCCGACCGCGACGACACTCACCGCGAAGTACGCGATGGCCGCGAGGCCGAGGAATCCAATGACGGCGCCGAGGGCGATGACGCCCACGATCCGCAGCAGACCGCCGAGCAGGACCGCGGCCGGTGGGAGCGCGCGGCTGACCGCGCGCAGCACGAGCGCGACGAGCAGCATCGCCAGCGCAAGAGCGCCGACGACGAGGATCCACGCGAGCCAGGGCATCGCGATCGCCCCCCACGCGATGAGCGCGGTCGCCAGGAGCATGAGTGGGATCGGCGCGGTCAACGAGATTCCGAGGAACTTGTCCGCGACGTCCGCCGACATGAAGGACGGCACGATCACGGACGCTCGCCAGAGCGCGAGGAACAAGGCCAGCAGCAGGAACGAGACGGCGAGACCGCCGGCGACCCAGGTGAGCCCGCGCCGCGGACGTTCGTCGAGGTCATCCCACGGCCCGAGATGGGTCATGCCGATGAGGTCGAAGAACACCAGGCCGAGCATGAGGGCGCCGACGAACGACGCGATCGAGTAGGCGAGCGTGACTTCCCTGAACCAATCCGGTAGGAACGCGACGGGCGCGCCGATCGCTTTCTCGTGGCTCGCGATCGACAGGGCCGCGTCGGCGTACAGGAAGAGGATGAGCCCGCCGAAGAACAGGAAACCGCCGATGACACGCCACCCGGCCCAGTGGCCGGATCTGCCACGCAGCTCCATCGCGGCGGAGCGCGACTGCGCTGCGAGACGCTCGCTTCCGTTCTCGGCATGGGTCGCCGCCTGGTCCACCAGTGGACTCACGAGACCGACGATCGCGTCCGTGATCGGCTTGACCGGCCAGCTCGGCGCGTGCGTGGCGGTCGCGAAGAGCCGGAGGATCGCGTGACCGAGGCTGCGCGCCGGCTGATCGAGCACGGGACCGAAATAGCCGCGCAGGTTCCGGAGGAAACGATTCGGCGCGGACGGGGTCACGCGGCGCAGCGCGGGCTCGAGGTCCGTGCGCGTGAACTGCGCGGGGACGCGCAGCACGCCGGCGAGCGCGCCGACAAGGTTCCGCGCGGGGTTGCCGAGTAGGGTCGCGAGGACCAGCGCGAGCAGCACCAGGTGCCAGCGGTCGAAGATCGGCTGCAGCAGATCGAGCATCTCCGTGAGCGTCATCGCGCACTTCCCTTCAGCTGCTCGGCGAGCTTGTCCGCGGTCGTCGCCGCCCACGGCAGGAAGACCGGAGCGCGCGCGCCGAGCGCCTTGAACGTGGCTTCCCAGTCCTTCTGGCCCTTGCCCTGATCGCTCGCGTCATCGCGGTGGTACAGCGCGACCACGACCTCGCTCTGCGCGAG
>JBDTMY010000158.1:0-9321 GCA_039934015.1 Chloroflexota bacterium
AGCGCGCGAACCGTTACGGCTTCTTGGTCGGGTTTGGGCGCGGCGTGTTCCGCGGCGTGGGAATCGGCGTCCGCCCCCCGGGAGGCGAGGTCGCACCCGGTGGGACCCCCGTGCCCGGCGAAGTCGATGGCGATGTGGACGGCTTCGGCGCGAATCCGCAGATGTTCCAGCTGAAGCGGCCGTAGCTACGGGCCCCGGAGACCGCCTCAGAGGCCCACTTGTTATAGAAGCCCTGCCAGTCCGCGAACGGAGCGACGAGGCGGATCCCGCACGACGTGTAGAAGTCGGAGTCGTTGCTCTTCGGCTCGGTGCCCTCGACGTAATTCTCGGTCATGCGGAAGCTCGACGGGCAGCTTGGTCCCGGCAGCACGCCCGACCCGTTGCCGCCCATGACGCTCGGATTCACACAAACGGTGCGCGTCACGATCCCCGCGGGCTTGTCGTACCACGTTGCGGGCAGTCCGCCGACGACGGTCTTCATGTAGTCGCGCCACAGAACGCCGGGGCCGAGCGCAGACGAGATGCCGCGCATCTCCGAGTTGTCGGAGTTGCCCATCCAGATCGCCGTGAGACGCTTCGGTACCCAGCCGATGGCCAGCACATCCTGGAGGTTGTCGGTCGTTCCGGTCTTGAGCGCGGCCGTGCGGCCGATGTTCGTCCACGGGCCGAACACGAAGGAGCCCTGCGGATTGGTCATGTCCTTGAGGATGTCGGCCATGATCCACGCCTGCCGCGGGTCGATGACCTGCTTTCCTTCGGGCTTGGACCAGTCGCGCACGACCTTGCCGTGCGGATCGACGATCTTGAGGATCATCGTCGGCTCGACGCGCACACCCATGTTCGCGATGACCTGGTACGCGCTGGCCATGTCGATGAGACGCATCTCGGCCGCACCCAGCCCGAACGACAGGCCCAGCCGGTCACGGTCGAAGTCGCGCTCGATGCCGAGCTGGTGGATCGTGTCGATGATCGCGTCGACGCCGACGGTCCGCGTGACCTGTAGCGCCGGCAGGTTGAGCGACTCTCGCAGCGCCTGGCGCAGCGTGAGCGGGCCGTGCTGCTCCTTGGTCGCGTCCTGCGGCTTGTAGACGGTGCCGCTGCCGTCGGGAACTTCCCACCCGATGTCGTAGAGCCGGGTCGATGCGGTCATTCCAGCTTTGAGCATGCCGGTCAGGTACGTGAAGAGCTTGAACGTCGAGCCGGGCTGCCGATACGCGATGCCGGCGTGGTCGTAGTCGCCACGCATCTTCGGCGTGTTGCCGTAGTAGTCATAGCTGCCGACGTAGGCGAGCACCTCGCCGGTCGTCGGATCCATCGTGATCAGAGCCGCGTTGTTCACATTGGAGCCCTTCAGGCCATCGACGTGATCGCGGACCTCTTTCTCTGCGAGCTGCTGCATGTTCCAGTCGAGCGTCGTAAAGACCTCGTATCCACCTCGATAGGCGGCCTTCTCGCCCATCTCGCGGATGAGCTGCTCGCGCACGCGGAACGTGAAGTGCGCCGCGTACAGGGAGGTGGAGGCCTGCTTCACGACGATGGGCTCGACCTTCGCGGCTTCGGCCTCGCCAGCGCTGATGTACTTCTCGTCGACCATCGCGTTGAGAACGTCGGCGCGGCGCGCCTTCGCGGCGTTGGGGTTCTGGACCGGGTCGTAGTCGGACGGGCGCTGCGCGAGACCGGCGAGCATCGCCATCTGCGCGATGCTCAGCTTGGAGAGGTCCGGCTGGTCGAAGTACGTCTTCGCCGCCGCCCGGATCCCGTAGGCCTGATTCCCGTAGTAGATCTGGTTCAGGTACATCTCGAGGATCTGGCTCTTGCTGAATGTCCGGGTCGCCTCGAGGGCGAGGATCGCTTCCTTGATCTTTCGCGTAAAGGTCGGCTCGTCGGTCAACAGGCGTGTCTTGATCAGCTGCTGGGTGATCGTCGAGCCACCCTGCGAGATCCCGCCGCTCGCGGCGTTCGCGTTGATGGCGCGGATGATCCCGCCGATGTCGACGCCGGGATTCGTCCAGAAGGACTTGTCCTCGATGGCGATCGTCGCGTCCTGCATCATCTTCGGCACCGAGTCGAGCCCAACGAGCTCACGCCGCTCGTCCTCGAGCGTGTAGAGGAGATGCTCGCCCGAGCGGTCGTAGATCCTCGTCGTCAGCGAGAGCGGGACCGTGGCCAGGTCGTGTGCCGCCGGCAGGTCGGCTGTGAAGTACCCGATCACCGCCGCTGCGCCGACGCCGCCCAGCGCCAGCATGGCCAGGAAGAAGGCGCTGATACCGCCGGCCAGCGGGCCGAGCCGCTGTCCGCCGCCGGGACGACGCGAAAGACGCCCGCCCTTCCGCTGTGGGAAGCGATACGAGCGATAAGAGCGCCCCAGTGTGGATCGGCCTGTCGTTGCCATTGCGCGATGTGTAACGGATGCACGGCCCATGCCATTAGTGAGGCTGTCGCTCAGCGCCTGCTAGGCAGCAATCCACGCAACCGTTTGACTAGCGTCCCGAGCGGCGAGACCCCCGGTGCGGCGAGCGCCGCCCGGAGCGCACGCTGGGCCGTTCGGGCATCGCCCTCCCAGGTCTCGATGAGCAGCCGATCGTCGCCTCGGAGCGTGTTCGCCGGGCCTCGCCGTTCCATCGCCGACTCGGTGGCGGGGATACGGGAATAAAGGTCCGCCAGCGGACCATGGGCGGCCGCGAGGCCGGCGGCGATCGTCGCGCCGTGACGGATGAATTCCCCGTTCTCGAGCACGACGGCCTGATGTGTCTGGTCGAACATTGACGTGAGCTCCAGGTTCGCGGCGAGCTCGCGGTCGACATCCGCGACAGCGCCCTCGAGGCGGCGCCGCACCTCGGGGTCCGGCTTCGCGAACAGCCACGGGAAGAAACCCACCGGTCGATGCTCGCACAGCGGCGTTTATGCAGCGGATGATGCCGTTTGATACATCTCATGTATATTCGCTTTCGTGCCAGGACCGTTCGGGCGCGTGAGCGCTCCCCCGCCCCACTTTCCGGTGGGCGGGCCTGTTCCGGCATCCGACCTCGTCGGGCGCGAGACCTACATCCGCCGGCTTGTAGAGCGCCTCGGCGATGGCAACCACGTCCTTGTCGCGGGGCCTCGCCGGATCGGCAAGACCTCGATCATCCTCGAGGTGCTGCGCCGCCTGCGACGGCGCGGCGCGCTGTCCGGTTACGTCGACTGCCTGGGTGCGACGGACGTACGGGGACTCGGCGAGCGGCTCATCGACGCGGCGCTCGAGAACGTCTCGGGGGTCGAGCGGACCTTCGAACAGGCCAAGGCTGTCGCCGCCGGCATGCGGCCTTCGGTCAAGGTGCGCTACGAGCACATTGAGCTCGCGTTGCAGTTGGCGCGCGAGACCAACTCTCAGAGGTTCTTCGACGGGGCGCTCGATCTGCCGCGGGCGCTCGCGACGCGGACAGGGAAGCGGGTGATCATCGCGTTCGACGAGTTCCAGGCCGCCGGCCGTCTGGGACCCCGCGTGTTCGACGTCATGCGCACGCGCTTTCAGGCTCAGAAGGGGGTCGCCTACGCGTTCCTCGGTTCGGAGGAGGGCATCCTCGAGCAGCTCTTCAGCGAGAAGGGCAACGCGTTCTACCGATTCGCGGTGCCGATCGATCTGGCCGAGGCCGGCGGGCATCGCTTCGGCATCGCGCCGGATGACTGGCTCATCTATCTGCGCCAGAAGTTCGCCGAGAAGAAGATCGTGGTCGACGACACTAGCGTCGATCGCCTGCTCGACGCGACCGGCGGGCATCCGCAGGACACGATGCAGGTCTGCGCGGCCCTGTACTACCTCATGCGGGACGCCGCTCGGCGCGTCGTCACGGCCGATCTCCTCGCGATCGCCTACGAGCAGGCGCTGCGTGAGCTGGAGCGACCATTCGCGCTCCACTGGTCTGAGCTCGGGAAGGGGAAGTACCTTCAGCTGGTCGCGACGCGCGTTGCGCAGGGCGCGGTGCTGTTCGCATCGGAGACGACTCCCGCGGTCCCTCGGCCGGAAGTGCTGCGCGCGCTCGAGGTCCTCCGGGCGCGAGGACTGGTGACGCGGCTCGGACGCGGGCGCTACGAGTTCGTCGAGCCGATGTTCGGCGAGTACGTCCGTCGGGTGGCGGGCAGCGAAGCGACTATCGTTCCAAAGCGTTGATGGCAGCACGGCTCGATCTACGAAAAGGCGCGCACGTGCTGTACAGATCCCCGGTGGCGGACCTGTGGCAGGAGGGTGAGCTCGTCCGCGGTTCGACCACGGGGGAGGAGTGGCTGGTCAAGAACCGGTTCGGCCAGTACTGGGTGCCGGTGACCCAGCTGCGGCCCTCGCTGGAGCCGCAGCCGGGCCACTAGCGCTAGACCGTCGTCCGGGCGCGACCGCCGATCGCACGCCAGATCAACAGCACGATGATCGAGCCGATGATCGAGCCGACGATGCCGGCCGCCGAGATCTCGAGGGTGCCGCCGAACAGCAGCGCTGCCAGCGTTCCTCCGACAAGGGACCCGACGATGCCCAGGACCATCGTCCCGAGCCAGCCCATGGGGTCCGGACCGGGCACGAGCGCGCGAGCGATGAAGCCCGCGACGAGCCCGATGAGCAGGAAAGCAATAAGGCCCATCTGGAACACCTCCGTGAAATTTCAGGGTCACTGGGTGCAGGAGGCGTGCCGCGAGCCGATTTCGGTACCCCCGAGGCGGATCGAACGCCTGTCTACGGCTTCGGAGGCCGCCGCTCTATCCACTGAGCTACGGGGGCGAACGAGCGAATTGTACCTAGGTTAGCGTGACCGGAGATGTCCGAACGCGATAAGGAACTCTCGCTCACCCAGCACCTGGGAGAGTTCAGAGACCGTCTCATGGTGGCCTCGATCTCGGTGATCATCACAACGGCGATCTCGTTCGTCTTCACGACCGAGATCATCAAGCTCCTCATCCTGCCGGCGGGCGAGGGCCTGAGGCTGGCATCGTTCAGCCCGACGGAGAATTTCACGACGTACATGCGCGTCGCGCTCTTCACCGGGATCGCGCTCGCCATGCCGGTGCTCCTCTACGAGATCTACGCGTACATCGATCCCGCGCTGCATCCGCACGAGCGCCGCTTCGCGATCACGCTGGGCCCGTTCATCCTGCTGCTGTTCGCCGCCGGAATGTCGTTCTGCTACTTCCTCGTGCTGCCGAGCGCGCTCAAGTTCCTCCTGGGCTTCGCATCGGACGTGTTCGACAACCAGCTGCGCGCGTCGGAGTACATCGGGTTCGTGACGACGTTCATCCTGGGGATGGGGATCGTCTTCGAGATGCCCGTGCTCATCTATGCGCTCATCCGCGTCGGCGCGGTATCGCGGTCGTGGCTCGCGAAGCAGCGGCGCTACTTCTTCCTCATCTCGTTCGTCGTGGCCGCCGTCGTCACGCCGACCCCCGACCCCTTCAATCAGTCGATCGTCGCTATCCCTATCTATCTCCTGTTCGAGCTCGGCCTTTTTCTTGGGCGGTTCGGAGGGCGTCGAGCCGCTCCTTCAACCTAGCCTCGGCGCCGAGGTCGGTGGGCACGTAGTAACGGCGACCCTGGAGCGACTCGGGCAGGTAGGTCGTATCCGGCGCGACGTGATCCTCGTAGTCGTGCGCGTACTTGTAGTCCCTCCCGTAGCCGAGCTTGGACATGAGCGGAGTCGGGGCGTTGCGCAGGTGCAGCGGGACCGGATCGGCACGCGTTTCCGCGAGGTCCTTCTGCAGCTCGCCGACACCACGCTTCAGCGAGTCGGACTTCGGCGCGAGCGAGAGATAGACCGTCGCCTCGGCCAGCGGGAAGTAGCCCTCGGGAAAGCCGATGAGATGCGTCGCCTGCTGCGCCGCCGACGCGATCACCAGCGCCTGCGGATCGGCGAGCCCGATGTCCTCGCCCGCGAGGATCACGATGCGGCGCGCGATGAACATCGGATCTTCGCCGGCGTCGATCATGCGCATCAGCCAGTAGAGCGCGGCGTCCGGATCCGAGCCGCGCACGCTCTTGATGAACGCGCTGATCGTGTCGTAGTGCTGATCGCCGGCGCGGTCGTACAGGAGGCTGCGGCGCTGCATCGCCTCGCGGATGTCGGGAAGCGAGACGGCGCGCACGCCCTCGGCATCCGGCGCGGCCGCGTCGTACGCGAGCTCGAGCGCGTTGAGCGCGACGCGCGCGTCACCGTTGGAGACCGCGACGAGGCCGTCCTCGGCCTCCTTCGTCAACGAGACCTTGCCGGCTAGACCCCGCTCGTCCGCGATCGCCCTGCGCACGATGGTGCGTACGTCGTCCTCCGTCAGCGGCTGAAGCACGTACACGCGCGAGCGCGACAGCAGCGCGGAGTTCACCTCGAACGAAGGGTTCTCGGTGGTGGCGCCGAGAAAGGTAACGTCCCCGTTCTCGACGTACGGCAGGACCACGTCCTGCTGCGCCTTGTTGAAGCGGTGGATCTCGTCGATGAACAGCACCGTGCCCTGGTCGGTCAGCTGCCGGAGCTTGCGTGACTCCTCGATGATCTTTCGCAATTCGCCCACGCCGCTCGAGACCGCGGAGATCGCGACAAAGCGCGCCTTGGCCTTCTTCGCCGCAATGGCGGCGAGCGTCGTCTTTCCGGTGCCGGGCGGCCCCCACAAGATCATCGATGGCAGCTGCCCCGCGTCGATCGCGCGACGCAGCATCCGGTCCTCGCCGACGAGATGCGGCTGTCCGACGAACTCGCTCAGGTCGCGGGGCCGCATGCGCGCGGCGAGCGGCTCCCCTTTTGCCATCAGCCGATTCTGACACCGGACCCGCTCCCGCTGGGGCTACGATGCGGCCGTGAACGAAGAGAGCCGTAGGGGCTTCATCGAGCGGCTGCACCCGTAAGTGACGCTGCTCTACGCCGTTGGCGTGGGCGCGATCGTCAATGTGGCGGTGGCCGTGATCGGCCGTCTCCTTCGTGTCGCCAATGTGCGGTTCGATCCGAGTGGGGAAGCGCTCGTCGTCGGCGTTGCCGCGGCGCTGATCGTCGCCTCGGTCGGCCTTAACGCGCGCCGCGACCTCGTCCGTATCGCGCTGCTCGGTCTGGCCGCGCACGCCGCGCTCGTCATCAATCGCTTTCTGGGAGTGGCCTTCACCGGCCGCGCGCCGGGCGACGGCTCCGTCGACGCCTTCATCTTCACGCCGATCGCGCTCGCCTTTCTCATCGGCGCACTAGTGCTCGGGATCGCGGTCGGCCTCATCGTCCGAGGCTTCCAGCCGCGTCTGCCTTCCTGGCGGCCTCCCGAACGACTGGTCCGCGCCGCCGGTCTCGCCTTCGTCGTCGCAACGATCGCGGGTCTCGTTTGGCCCGCACCTTTCCTTGCGCAGCTCTTCGGTGACGCGGACCTGCTGACGGCCGTGCTGTCTTTGCCGCTCATCCTCGCCGGCCCGCTGGCAGGCGGTGCGTACGCATCGCGCGCCGGTGTCGACTACCGCGGCGTTGCGCTTCTCGGCGCGTACATGACGCTTCCGATCATCGTGACGCTGGTGGCCGGGACCGTGTCCAGCGTTGGCGCTCTGAGCGACCCGCGCTTCGACAGCGTCGCCGGGCTGCTGCGCGGGACGATCGTCCTGTCGTGGTTCCTCGTCGCCTTACGTCTGGCCGGCTGGCCGCTCGGCGCCGCTTTCGCGCAGGGCTTTCTGGCAACGGACTCCTCGACAGGGCCGGAGCGCGCTCCCTAGCAGACACTTCAACATTTCTTTAAGATACTTGCAGGGGCCGGTCATCATGGCGTCCATGAAGGGGAGCGATGCTGAGCCACGCGTATCTCCGCGAGCTGAAGGCGTTCCATCGCGCTCTGGGTGACGTTACCCGCCTGCGGGTCGTCCAGATCCTCGCGACGGAAGGCGAGTTCCCGGTATCTGAGCTCGTGCGGCGACTTCGGATCAGCGCGCCCCTGATGTCGTGGCATCTCCGGCGGCTCACCCGCGCGGGGATCGTGCGCACCGAGCGCGTCGGTCGCGAAGTCCGCTGCTCCTTCGACCGCGAGCACTTCACCCAGCTGCAGGAGCGAAGCTTCCGTGCGCTGATGAACCGCGTCTCGTGAGCATCGTCCCGGACCCCCTGGCGAGGTCGATGCGCGGCGGGATCGCGCCGATCGCGCGATGGCTCAACGGTCTCGGCGTCAGCGCCAATGCCGTCACCGTCATTGGCTTCCTCGTGACGGTCGTCGGCGCCGCGCTGCTCGCGGGCGGCCGGCCCGGGCCGGCGCTGCTCGTGCTGCTGCTTGGCACGCTCAGCGACACCCTGGACGGGCAGATCGCGCGCGCAGCCGGCGGTGGCACCCGCTTCGGCGCATTCCTCGACTCGACGCTCGACCGCTTCTCGGACGCGGCCCTCGCGACGGCCGCCGTCTACCTCGGCGCGTCGCTATTCCGTCCCGGCTCGATCCTGCCGACGGGCCCGACGGCGTATGTGCTGTTCTGGGGAGGTCTCTCGCTGCTGGTCGCGTCGTTCCTGGTCAGCTACATCCGCGCCAAAGCCGAGTCTCTCGGCGAAGGTGCAAGCGTCGGCCTGGCTCCGCGCGAGGCGCGTATCGCTATCTATCTCGTCGGCGTGGCGGCCTGGGCCGTCACCGGGAAACCTCAGCTCTTCGCGGCGGCCGTCGCGGTCGCCGCGTTCCTGGCGAACGTCACCGTCCTGCAGCGCATGGCCCACATGGCTCATGCGCTCGATGAAAAGAAAGGTTGAAGTGATAGATGACAGCCAAGAAACGCACTGCAAAGGGCACCCGCAGCGCCGGTCTCAAGATCCGGGTCGCGATCATCGGGGTGGGCAACTGCGCGAGCTCCCTGGTGCAGGGCGTGCACTACTACCGGAACGCAAAGGTCGGCGACCCCATCCCCGGGGTCATGCACGTGGACCTGGGTGGCTATCACATCAAGGACGTCGAGTTCGTCGCCGCCTTCGACGTCGACAAGAACAAGGTCGGCAAAGACCTCGCCGACGCGATCTACGCGAAGCCCAACAACACGTACCGCTTCGCGGACGTTCCACGCAGCGGCGTGAAGGTCAGCCGCGGCATGACGCACGACGGTATCGGCAAGTACCTCTCTAAGGTCATCACCAAGGCTCCCGGTGAGACCGCCGACATCGTGAAGATCCTTCGCGACACCAGGACGGATGTCGTCGTGTCCTACCTGCCCGTGGGCAGCGAGGAAGCCACGAAGTGGTACGTCGAGCAGGTGCTCGAGGCAGGCTGCGCCTTCATCAACTGCATCCCGGTCTTCATCGCGCGCGAGCCCTACTGGCAGAAGCGCTTCGCCGCCAAGGGCCTGCCGATCATCGGCGACGACATCAAGTCCCAGGTCGG
>JBDTMY010000159.1:0-3185 GCA_039934015.1 Chloroflexota bacterium
TGCGCATGGAAGAGGGCCGGATCCGAGTACACGCGGGCGGGAAGCGTCTTCGCGAACCGCACGTCCGGATCGATCTCGAACACCGCGGCGAGACTAGTCGAGCAGCGGCTCGAGGTGCCGCTCGCGGTGGCGGGGCGGCCGGCGTCGGGTGTGGTGGATCTTCGGCGTCACGGCTGAACCCGCAGTGCGGGATGGCGCTGCGTCGCGACGATCAGCACCAGGGCGACGAGCGCCAGGGACGCCGGCGCGAAAGTCGGAGCGGGGCCGACGGCTTTGCTGAAGGCAGCCCACCAGCGCTCGACCTCGGACATACCGGACCACAGCTGCTCGTAGCGCTGGTCCAATGGACCCGCGACGTAGTTCTCGTTGACGTGCAGCGCGACCCCCACCACCGCGGCGATGAGCACCGCGCCCGCGAGCACCCTCGCGCGCCGGACCGCCGCCGTGGTCGGGCGTCGCACGAGGAGCAGGGCCGCGTACGCCAGCGCGGCCAGAGCGAACCAGGGAACGAGACGGATGGGCGTGCCCCAGTGACGCTCGACGAGTAGCTCCGCGGCGAGACCGGCGACTGCGATGAGGACAAGGCCAACGAGGCTGCGGCGCAGGACGGACGCGTCATCCGTCGCCGCGACGTCGCGCATCACGGCAGGCTGAGCGCCGCCAGGATCCGACTCAGCGTGTCGGCTGAGGGGTTGTACTTCGCGAGGTTGCTCTTCAGCTTCGCGAACGAAGGATCGTCGGTCGGGTACGGCCGGTACTCCTGCACCTCGACGACCCAGCGCGACGCGTTGGGCACGCCCCCGGCCTCGAACGCCGCCTGAAGCTGTGCGGCGGTCGCGTGGTTGGCCGACGCCTTCGTCGTGGACGGGGAATTCGTGGTCGCGGCCGTGCCGGTCGCGGAGGGCGCGCCCGTCGTGGTCGCCGCGGTCGCGGTCGCCGCGGTCGCGGTCGTGGTGCTGACGGGCGGGACGGCCGCGGCACCGCCGCAGGCGACGAGCGCGACGGTGGCTGCGAGGAGGGCCGTTAGCACTGGTCTCATGGTGAGCGTCTCCGTCGGTGGAATGCGGCAACTAGACCATGCCGGGCAGCTCGCTGTATGAAAGCCGCTTAAGACGCGGCCGCCCGGCGAGCCTGGTCGATGAGTGCCAGCCACAATTGGGCAGTGACCGAGGCCTTCGCGCTCGTCCTCCATTCACACCTGCCGTACGCGCGGGGGGCGGGCCGCTGGCCGCACGGTGAGGAGTGGGTGCACGAGGCGATCCTCGGCACCTACCTGCCGATACTCGGATTGCTGCACGACCTGCGTGACGACGACGTTCCGTACCAGATCACGATCGGCCTCACACCGACGCTCATCGAGCAGCTTGCCGACCACGACATCGACGTACGGTTCATCGAGTACTGCGACGATCAGATCCATCGCGCGGACACCGACGTTCGCCGCTTCGCTGACGACGGAAACATCGAGCGCGCGTCGCTCGCGCGCTTCTACGCCTCGCTCTATCGCGCCCACCGCGACGCATACGTACGCCGGTTCGGCCGCGATCTCGTCGGCGCGTTCGCCGATCTCGCGCGCACCGGTCAGGTCGAGATACTCACCTCGGGCGCGACGCACGGGTATCTGCCGCTGCTCGATCGCGCGTCGGTGCATGCGCAGCTCGCGGTCGGCGCCCGCACGACGCGGCGGCTCTTGAAGGTCGAGCCGCGCGGGATCTGGCTGCCGGAGTGCGCGTACGCGCCGGGCCTCGAGGACATCCTCGAGGCGCATGGCATCACGCACTTCTTCACCGACGCCGCCCTGCTCGGCGGAAAGCGATTGGTCGTTGACGGACACGCTTTCGAGCGCGAGCGAAGCGGCAGCGCCTTGGACCGGCCACTCGTGGCGGCTGCCGATGCGGACACGCTGCGTCCGTATCTCGTCCGCGAATCGAATGTCGTCGCGATCGCGCGGCACGACAAGGTTTCGGGGCAGGTGTGGTCGGCGATGATGGGCTACCCCGGCGAGCCCGCGTACCGCGAGTTCCATCGCAAAGATGACCGCAGCGGCTTGCGTTACTGGCGGATCACCGATACGCAGACCGGGCTCGGCGCGAAGGAGCCCTATTCCCCGGGCACCGCAGCGGAACGTGTGCGCGGGCACGCGACGCACTTCGTCGGTCTGGTGCGCGATACGCTCGCGCGTCATCGCGAGGAGCGCGGCACTGATCCGCTGCTCACGGTCACGTTCGACAGCGAGCTCTTCGGGCACTGGTGGTTCGAAGGCGTCGATTGGCTGGGTCATGTTCTGCGCCAGCTCGCAGTGGGCGGCCCGCCGCCCCTCTCCGTCGCGGAGTACCTGCGTCGCAATCCCGCCACCGAACGCATCGATCTTGTCGAGGGCTCGTGGGGCAAGAACAACGATCACTCGACGTGGGCGAACGAGCGCACCGCCTGGATGTGGAGTGAGCTCGCGCGCATGGCGGGCGAGATCCACGGGTTGCGGGGGGCACCGCCCAGCGATCCGCTGCGCGCGCGCGCGGCGCGTCAGGCGGCGCGCGAGCTCCTGCTGGCGCAATCGAGCGACTGGCCGTTCCTGGTCACGACCGGACAGGCCGCGGACTACGCGGTCGAGCGCTTCCGCAGCCACGCGCTGCGTTTCCGTCGATCGATGGAGCTCGCGCGCGGCGGCGGCGGTGCGGACGACATCGAGCTGCGCAGCCTCGAGCGCGCGGACAACACGTTCCCCGATGCGGGCCCCGACGATTTCTCGCCGGTGCGCGGCGCTCTCGCCGCGAGGGTCTAGCCCTTCTTCTGAGCCTCGCCCTTCGGCGCGGGTGCGCCCGGCTTTCCTGCAGCAGCTCCCGGCTTCGCACCAGGTGCGCCGGGCTTCGCGCTCGCGGCAGCGCCCGGCTTCGCGCCCGCAGCAGCGCCTGGTTTTCCGGCAGCGGCGCCCGGGGCCGCGCCTGCGGCAGCTGCGCCCTCGGCCCCCGCCTCGGCGCCCTCCGCGGTGACCTCGCCCTCGACCGGAGCGGCGGCGGCGGCCACCGGCTCTTCCTCGACGTGGACTGGAACGGCCTTGACGATCAGCTCGTCGCCGTCGTCGAGGATCTCCACGGTCGTCTTGTCCACGACGAGGTCGCGAACGAAGATCGCGTCGTCTATCTCGGCCAGAGGTGAAAGGTCGACCTCGATCGCATGCGGCATGT
>JBDTMY010000160.1:0-18699 GCA_039934015.1 Chloroflexota bacterium
AATCTCGAGGACGTGTCGCAGCGCGCGCTGCGGATCCTCCAGGAGGCGCACATGGTCGCGTGCGAGGACACGCGCCATACCCAGATCCTGCTGCGGAAGCACGAGATCCGCGCCAAGCACCTGACCGCGTACACGGAGTTCAACCACAAGCGGCAGGTCGCCGTGCTCGTCGGCCAGCTCGACCGCGGTTGGGACGTCGCACTCGTCTCGGACGCCGGCACGCCGGCGCTGTCGGACCCCGGCGAGCAGCTCGTGCGCGCCGCCATCGCCGCCGGCCATGAGGTGGTCTCGATACCCGGACCGGCGGCGGCTATCGCAGCGCTCGTCGCCTCCGGCCTCCCGACGCGCGAATTCACGTTCGTCGGCTTCGTCGAGAAGAAGAGCGGGCCGCGGCGGCGCCTGCTCGAGCGCCTCATTACGGAAGGTCGCACGGTCGTCCTGTACGAAAGCCCGTACCGCGTCGCCGATCTCTTGGCCGACCTCGCGGCCGTGGCGCCGACAAGTTCAGTGGTGGTCGCGCGGGAGTTGACCAAGATGCACGAGGAGCTCGTGCGCGGCACTGCGGCAGAGCTTGCGGCGCGCTACGCCGAGAAGGCGGCCAGGGGCGAGGTGACCATTGTTTTCGCCCCGCCGGCGCCGGCGGAGGCATAAACTCGGCGCAACCACAGCGCGGGAGGGGTGACCATGAAGCTCGGCCTGCACACGTTCCTGTTGCGCGCCACATCACTCGTGACGGTCGCGGCGCTCGCCGTGACCGCGTGCACCAGTCCGGTGACGCCCGGAGGATCCACAGCACCGTCCGCGCAGGCTGGGCCGGTAACGGGCGGGACCGTGACGATCCCGATCACCGCGGACCCCACGCTCAACCCGTGGAGCCCGAACGCGTTCGTCGAGTCGCTCTTCATCAACCGGGTGCTCTTCGACGGGCTCACGAAGCCGGGTAAGGATCTGGCGCCCGCGCCGGATCTTGCCGAGAGCTGGACCACCGCCTCCGACGGGCTCAGCTGGACGTTCAAGCTGCGGAGCGGCGTCAAGTGGAGCGACGGCAAACCGTTCTCCGCCGATGACGTCGCCTTCACGTTCAACGACATCATCAAGAAGCCCGATCTCGGCGCGCAGAGCGCCGCGAACTACTCGGCCGTGAAGAGCGTCACCGTCGTCGACGCGAACACGGTCCGCTTCGACCTCAGCCGGAAGTTCGCCGCCCTGCCGTCGTTCCTCGCCTACAACGCCGGCATCGTGCCGAAGCACATCCTGTCGGCTGACCCCCTCAAGACGACGACCTTCAACAAGGGCATCCCGGTCAGCACCGGTCCGTTCAAGGTGGAGAAGTACACATCGGGTCAGAGCGTCGCCCTCGTGAGGAACGAGAATTACTTCGGCCCGAAGCCGTATCTCGACAAGATCGTCTTCACCGTCGTGGCCGATCCGAACACGCAGATCGCGCAGGCGCTCTCGGGCGACCTGCAGATCATGATCCTCGACAACAAGGCGGCCGTGGAGCGCATCAAGACGGCCGCGGGCCTCACCGTCGTGTCACGCCCGCTCGTGCAGTACTACTGGCTCTCGCTGAATCAGACGGACAGCCGCTTCACCGACGTCCGCGTCCGTCAAGCGTTCGTCCACGCGATCGACCGCGCCTCGATCATCAAGACGGTCGAGCTGGGCTACGGCTCGATCGCGAACAGCCCGATCACGCCTGCCCTCGCGGCCTACTACGACCCGTCGCTCGCATCGAAGTATCCGTACGACCCGGCGAAGGCCACGGAGCTGCTCAAGGCGGCCGGCTGGACGCCGGGTGCCGGCGGTGTCCTCCAGAAGGACGGCAAGCCATTCCAGTTCACCATGGACGTCGGGCAGCGCGGCGTTCTCGAGCCCGTCAACGCGCTCATCCAGCAGGACCTCAAGAAGGTCGGCGTCGTCGTCGACCTCAATACGATGGAGTGGAACTCGTACATCCAGAAGGACGTCGTGCGTCGCGAGTACACGGCGACCGTGAACTGGTGGACGTACCCGAGCGACCCGGACGTCTTCCCGTACTACCACTCAAGCGCCGCGGGCAAGGGCTTCAACATCCCGGGCTATCAGGACCCGAAGCTCGACGACCTGCTCGTGCAGGGGCAGAGCACCAGCGATCTCGAGGCCCGCAAGGCCGTTTACAAGCAGCTTCAGCAGTACACGTCCGAAGTGCTGCCGTATCTGTTCCTCTGGTATCCGCAGGAGATCGACGTGTTGACCACGTCATTGAAGGGCGTGCCGGAGCTGGGGCTCCGCGACGCCATGCATTACATCGGTGAATGGTGGTTGGCCCCGAAGTAGCTCGCTTTCTTTTCCAGCGCATCGCGTTGGGGGCGCTCGTGATCGTTTTCGCGAGCGCCCTCACCTTCTTCTTCGTCAATCTCGCGCCGGGCGGTCCGTCCTCCATCATGCGGTTCGACGCCACCCCCGAGCAGCGCGAGGCCCTCATCAAGCGCATGGGTCTCGACAAGCCCGTGACCGAGCGGTACGCGGACTGGGCGCTCGGCGCGGTGCGCGGCGACCTCGGCACATCGCTGCTGACGGATGAACCGGTCACACAGCGGATCGGCGAGCGTCTCCCCAACACCCTCACGCTCGCGGGCGCCGCCCTCACCTTGTCGATCGCGCTCGGGATCCCGATCGGCCTTATCCAGGCGCTCCGGCGCGGAAGCGCCGTCGATCACGTCCTCAGTCTCCTCAGCGCTGTGGGTCTATCGGTGCCGGTCTTCTGGCTGGGGATCGTGCTCATCCTCCTCTTCGCCGTCACGCTGCGTGTGCTCCCATCGGCGGGCGTGACCGGGATCGCCACGGACACGCTCGTCGACCGGCTACAGCACCTCGTCCTTCCTGCGGCCGTCCTTGCGACGTCCGTTCTACCGACGATCGCGCGTTTCATGCGCTCGGCGGCGATCGAGGTGCTGCACGACGACTACATCCGTACCGCGCGGTCCAAAGGACTGGCGCCGCGCGTCGTCGTCTCGCGGCATGTGCTGCGGAACGCGCTGATCCCGGTCGTGAGCGCGATCGGTGCGCTCGTCCCACGCGTTCTCGGCGGTACGGTCGTCACCGAGGCTGTCTTCAGCTGGCCGGGCATGGGCCGACTCGCGCTCGAAGCGGCGCAGGGGCGCGACTACCCGCTCATCACCGGCATCACGGTCGTCGCCGCGGCCATCGCGGTGGCGACGACGGTGCTCGTTGATCTCGCTTACACGCGCATCGATCCGCGGGTGCGGCTCGCGTGACGCGTCTCGGACTTGCGGCGCTGGCAGTGCTCGCCGCGATGGCGCTGGTCGTGGTCGCTGGGCCGCTCGTCTGGACCATTCCGCCCGAAGCCACCAATCCGGCGCAAAGTCTCGCGGCTCCGAGCGCCGCGCACCCGCTCGGCGCCGACGAGCTGGGACGCGACGTGCTCAGCCGCCTCATCCACGGTGGCCGGGTCACCTTGCTCGTCGGTGTCGCCGCCATGCTCGCCGCGCTCTCGATCGGCGTCGTCGTCGGCGCGATCGCCGGGTTCAACGGCGGCTGGCTCGACGCGCTCCTGATGCGCTTCACCGACGGGATGCTCGCCGTGCCGGCGTTCTTCTTCATCCTCGTCGTCATAACCGTTGCAGGCACCGGCGTCGGGACGCTCGTCCTGGTGATCGGCGCCCTCTCCTGGATGCCGGTCGCCCGCGTCGTCTACGGCGAGACGCTGCGGTGGAAGACGGCGGAGTTCGTCGTCGCCGCGGTCTCGCTCGGCGTGCCCGCTCCGCGCCTGCTCCTGCGGCACATCCTTCCGCAGGCGATCCCGTCACTGGTCGTATCGGCGACCCTCGGCGTCGCCTTCGCGATCCTCACCGAATCGGCGCTCAGCTATCTCGCGTTCGGCGTGCAGCCGCCGCTGCCGTCGTGGGGCAACATGCTGCAGCGCGCGCAGCAGTATGTGTTCACCGCTCCCGCGCTCGCCCTCTACCCGGGTCTTGCGATCACGGTGGTCGTGCTCGCGTTCAACTTTCTCGGCGATGGCCTACGCGACGCCCTCGACCCCCGCCGTCGTCGCTAGTATCGGCAGCGACACGCAGGGGAGGATCAGATGAAGACAGCCAACGTCGGCAAGGCCACGCGCTACTCCGGCTTCAAGAGCTTCCAGTATCTCGAGCCAGGCACCGACTATCGGGTATTCAAGCTGGCGAAAGAGCTCGATCGTGTGCCATCGCGCAAGGTCGAGGTCAGCGCCGCGCAGGAGGAGCGGGTCCAGCGTCTGCTCGACGAGCAGCTCGCCGTCTCGCTCCACGACCACTGCTTCGTCGTGCCCGAGGACTTCGCCGAATTGGCCGACTACCGCCGCCAGGGCCGTGACTGGACCGGCTACGCGGGCATGGCGCAGTCCGGGCTCGACGCGGTGTTCGACTGCCTCATGGACGGCACCGCCACGATCACGTCAAAGGCCGGCTGGAAGTGGGATGACACCATCTACGACCTCGGCATGCGCCTGTCGGACATCGCCCACCAGGACTTCATCGTCCGTGGGGAGACGCTCGACGACATCCGCCGCGCCAAGAAGAACGGGCAGATCGCGTTCATCGCGTCGCTCGAAGCCGCGACGGCGATCGAGAACGAGGTCGACCGCCTCGACATCCTGTACGGCCTGGGCATCAGGTCCTCGGGTATCGCCTACAGCGAGGCCAACACGCTGGGCAGCGGACTGAAGGAAGCCAGGGACGGTGGCCTCACCGAGTTCGGACGCCAGGCGGTGCGGCGCATGAACAAGCTCGGCATCGCGATCGACATTTCTCATTCCGGCGATCAGACGTGCCTGGACACCATCGAGGTGAGCGACAAGCCGATCTTCATCACGCATGCGGGCGCCCGCGGCCTATGGGACACGAAGCGCATGAAGCCGGACGCGGTCCTGAAGGCGATGGCGGCGAAGGGGGGCGTCATCGGGATCGAGGCCGCTCCGCACACGACGCTCACCAAGAAGCACCCGAGGCACTCGATCGAGAGCTACATGGAACACTTCGAATACTGCGCCGATCTCGTTGGCATCGACCACGTTGCCTTCGGGCCCGACACGCTCTTCGGCGACCACGTGGGACTCCATCACTACTTCGCGAAGCAGCTCTCGATCAAGTCCGCGCACGGCGCGCAGGCCTTCGACGAGGTCGAGTACGTCGACGGTATCGAGAACCCAGCCGAAGCGTTCCCGAACATCGTGCGCTGGATGGTGAAACACGACTACTCGGATGGCGACATCGGCAAAGCCATCGGCGGGAACGTGATGCGCGTGCTCGAGGAGGCCTGGTTCCGGTAGCGGCTCAGCCCGGTATCCTCCGGCGAGGGGGAGCCGATCCCATGAAGCGCGACTACCGCAAATGGCACAGCCCCGCCCTGAGGCGAGATATGGAGCTGCTCGTCTTCGGCGAGGGCGGCACCCCCGTGCTCGTATTCCCAACGTCGATGGGCCGCTTCTATCAGTGGGAAGACTTCGGGATGATCGACCACCTGGCGCCGCGCATCGACGCGGGCTGGCTGCAGCTCTGGTGCGTGGACAGCGTCGACTCCGAGTCCTTCTATGACAAGACGAAGGCGCCGCAGGAGCGCGCGCAGCGGCACCTCGCATACGAGCGCTACCTCGCCGAGGAGGTGCTGCCGAAGATCCGCGCCGAGAACCCGGTCGACTACCTCATCGCCGCAGGCGCATCCTTTGGCGCGTTCCACGCGCTGTCCTTCGCCATGCGACGGCCGGGCCTCGCGCGCAAGGCGGTCGGCTTATCCGGCGCGTACGACGCGGCGCGCTGGCTGGGCGGCTCCCGCGAGGGCGAGGCCTACTACGTGAACCCGCTGACCTTCCTCCCGAGCCTGAAGGACGAGCGCTACCTGGAGCCGCTGCGCGCGACGGAGATCGTCATCGCGACCGGACGCGACGACGCCAACGCGGAGGAGTCACGCCGGATGGCGGCGGCGCTCCAGGAGAAGGGCGTGCCGGCGAGCCTGCACCTGTGGGATGGCTGGGCGCATGACTGGCCATATTGGAAAGAGATGGTGGACGTGTTCCTGTGAGCAAAGTCGTCGGACTACTTGTCGGGCGCGAGAACACCTTCCCTGGACCGTTCATCGAGACCGTGAACCGCAAGGGCGCTGCGCACGGGGTGACCGCCGAGCTCGCGGTGCTCGGCGGCACGCGCGAGCTCGAGGTCCCTCGCTATCGGGTGATCGTCGATCGCATCAGCCACGAGGTGCCCTACTACCGCGCGCATCTGAAGAGCGCCGCGCTCATGGGCACGGTCGTGGTGAACGATCCCTTCTGGTGGGAGGCGGACGAGAAGTTCTTCGAGTGCACCCTCGCGCGGATGCTCGGTGTCGCCGTGCCGAAGACGGTGGTCCTGCCGAACAAGTCGTACATCTCGGACATCAACGAGCAGTCGCTGCGGAACCTCCAGTACCCGCTCGATTGGGACGACATCCTTTCATACGTCGGCCTGCCTGCGATCCTGAAGCCCAACACCGGCGGTGGCTGGAAGGACGTCTATCGGGTCGATTCGAAGCAGGATCTGCTGTGGGCGTATGACCAGTCGGGCAGCCTCGCACCGGGCCATCGGCCGAAGACGATGATCCTCCAGGAATTCATCAAGTGGGAGGACTACGTGCGGTGCATCTGCATCGGACGAAAGGACATCCTCCCGATCCGTTACGACCCCACGGCCCCGTTCGCGGACCGGTACGTCATCAGCCGGCCGGTGGAGGGGGAGCTGCTCGAGCGCTCGGTGCACGACGCGCGCCTGCTCGTGGACGCGCTCGGCTACGACATGGACACGGTCGAGTTCGCGGTGCGCGACGGGACGCTGTACGCGATCGACTTCCTCAACCCGGCGCCGGACTTCGACTCGTTCTCCATCAAGGAGGACAACTTCAACTGGGTGCTCGAGAAGATGAGCGACCTCGTCATCTCGTATGCGACCGGTGCTGCAACGCCGCCCTGGAAGGATGAACACCGCTGGTGGCGGCACGTCCGGACGTGACGAAAGAGCCGGCCTACGTCGTGTCGTGGAACGCGCTGCTCGCCGATCCCGTGACGGCCGCGGCGTGCGCGGAGACCCTGAGGGAGGGTCAGCGCGACGGCGGTGCGATGTGGGGTGACCGGCCGCTCTGCGTCTCGCTGCGGCCGAACCTGGTCACGAAGCGCCAGTACTCCGCGAACGCGGCGGCATCCGAGGCGATCTATGGCGCACTGGTCCGCCTGGAGCGCGCGCTCCTGCGCGACGAGGAGCTGCGCCGCGAGCTTGACCTGTCGCCCGAAGAGGACCGCCTCGCGCTCGCCGACCCGGGCTTCTCCGCGGCATCGCCATCGTCGCGACTCGACGGCTTCGTGTCCGACGGCGTCATCCGCTACGTCGAATACAACGCCGAGTCGCCGGCCGGCATGGCGTACAACGACGTGCTGGTACGGATCTTCGACCGCTTCCCCGCGATGAAGGCGTTCCGCAAGCGGTACCGCGCGCGGCCGGTCCGCGCCGCGAGCAAGCAGCTGACAGCGATGAGCCGAGCCCATGGCCGAAAGGTCGGCACGATCGCGATCGTCGACTGGACCGGCCTGCCAACGCTCACCGAGTTCCAGATGTTCCAGCGCGCCTTCACCGAAAGCGGCGTGAAGACCCTGATCTGCGCGCCGCAGGATCTCACGTACCGCGGCGGGCGCCTGCGCGCGAAGGGCACGCCGATCGATGTCGTCTACCGGCGGGTGTTGCTGTCGGAGCTTCTCGCGAAGCCGGAGGTCGCGCAGCCGCTCCTGAAGGCGTACCTCGCGGGCGATGTGACGGTCGTGAACAGCCTGCGTGCCAAGCTGCTCCACAAGAAGATGAGCCTCGCGCTGCTGTCGGACGACCAGTACGCGCGCCTGTACACGCCGCAGCAGCGCCGCGCGATCGCGAAGCACGTGCCGTGGACGCGGAAGGTGCGCGAAGGTCACACGACCTACGGCGGGAAGGTCATCGATCTCACGGAGTTCGTGATGCGCAACCGCGAGCGGCTCGTCCTGAAGCCGAACGACGAGTACGGCGGCAAAGGGGTGGTCCTGGGGTGGACCGTCGATCGCCGCGAGTGGGAGCAGGTGCTGCTCACCGCGCTGACGACGTCGTTCGTCGTGCAGGAGAAGGTCGGTGTGCCGCGCGAGCCGTTCCCGGTGTTGCTCGATAGCGTGCACTTCCTCGACCTCAGCGTGGACTGCGACCCCTATCTCTTCTGGGGAAAGGTCGGCGGTCTGCTCACGCGGCTCTCCTCCAGCGCTCTACTCAACGTCACAGCCGGCGCGGGGAGCGTCGTGCCGACGTATGTCGTCGAGGGCGCGGCATGAGGATCCGTGACGTCCCGCGGCTCACGATCGGGATCGAAGAGGAGTTCCAGATCGTCGATGGCGATGGACAGCTCAAGAGTCACATCGAGACGCTGCTCACGGCCGCGGGTGGCCGCTACGGAGACCAGATCAAGCGCGAGATGATGCAGTCGGTCGTCGAGGCCGGCACGAAGATCTGCGCCGACATCGGCGAGGCGCGCGAGGAGATCGTCACGCTCCGCGGCACGATCGCCGCGCTGATCAAACCCGCCGGACTCCGTATCGTGTCGGCCGGAACGCACCCGTTCTCGCACTGGCAGGACCAGGACGTGACGGAGCACGAGCGGTACAAGATCCTCGAGGAGGAGCTGCAGGACGTCATCCGCGAGCTGCTCATCTTCGGCCTGCACGTGCATGTCGGCATCCCGGACCGCGAGCTGCGCATCGAGATCATGAACGAGGCGCGCTACTTCCTCCCGCATCTGCTCGCCATCTCGACCTCGAGCCCGTTCTGGCTGACACGGATCACCGGGCTCAAGTCGTACCGGCAGATCATCTGGCAGCGCTTCCCGCGCACCGGGGTACCGCCGGAGTTTGCGTCGTACGACGAGTACGAGAACTTCGTCGAGCTCCTGGTGAAGACCAAATGCATCGACGACGGCAAGAAGATCTGGTGGGATCTCCGCCCGCACGCCATCTTCCCGACCATCGAGTTCCGCATCTGCGACGCCGCAACGCGCGTCGAGGAGACCCTGTGCATCGCCGCTCTGACCCAGGCCATCTGCGCCAAGCTCCTGGTGTTGCGCGAGCGCAACCAGGGCTTCCGCCGGTACGCGCCGAGCCTCATCCAGGAGAACAAATGGCGCGCGGTGCGCGGCGGTATGGACGCCAAGCTCATCGACTTCGGCAAGCAGATCGAAGTACCCATGCGCGATCTCGCAGTGGAGCTGCTCGAGTTCGTCGACGACGTGGTCGACACCCTCGGGTCACGCCGGGAGGTCGAGTACCTGCAAACGATCGTCCGGGAGGGGACGAGCGCGGACCGGCAGCTGCACGCGTTCGCCGCCACCGGCCACCTTCACCAGGTCGTCGACCATCTCGCCGCGGAGACCGTCGCCGGTGTGCCGGTCCTGACCGTATGACCGTCCCCGCCGTATGACGAAGTCCGTCACGCAGGCAGTCGAGGAGCTGGTACGCGCTACCGTGCACCTCTCGGACGAGGACATGGGGCGTGAATGGAAGTGGCGCGAGTACGACGAAGAGGGGCTTCGGTTCGCGCTGCTGATGACGCACCACGAGCTGCGGGAGCTCGCGGTGCGGCTCGCGGCGCGCCGCGCGACCCAGCCGACGCAGGTGGCGCGGATCCTCGCGCAGTACCACCAGACGTACCGCGATCTCACGGGCGTGCTGGCGGGCGTGCGCGGCGAGGACCTCGATCGCGCGCCCGCGGAGGGCGAGTGGCCGCTGCGGGAGACGCTGAAGCACGTGATCGGCGCCGAGCACGGCTTCCTCGCGGTGAGCCGGTACGCGCTGGTGCACCACCGGGCAGGAAAGCACGACGAGCCGCCCGAGGAGGAATGGCCAGAGTTCCGGAAGGACTACGCGGCGTCGAAAGACGCAGTGGACGGGACGATCGAGAACATCCGGAACTCGTTCTTCGAGACACACCGCCGCGTCCTGCGGGAGCTCGCGGATGTCACCGACGCGGAGCTGGAGCAGCCGGCGTGGTATTGGGATGCCGACAAGCCGATCCGCTTTCGCTTGCACCGCTTCGAGGAGCACCTCCGCCAGCACACGATCCAGCTCGACAAGACCCTCGCCGCCATCCGTCCACCGACCGAAGCGCACCGCCTGTTACGGAATATCTACAACGCGCTCGCTGACGTGGAGAGCGAAAACGAGCCGGCCGAGGAACTGCGCTCGGCTGCCGCGACCGTCATCTCCGAGCGCGCGACCACGATCGCCGCACCCTAGGCGTTCGCTTCGCGTACCATCCGGAGCGCGCAAGGGAAGGGGCTTCGAAATGATCGGAACACGCACTCTCGCGTCACTCGCGACGGTCGCGGCAGTGATCGCGGGATGCAGCGCCACCGGGCCATCGACGGCGAGCACGAGCCCGACGACCGCCGTGAGCACGGCCAAAGCCGCGAGCTCGACGACCGAAAACCTCGGCGACGGCAAGATCGACGCTCTGCCGGCCGGCACCCTCTACGTCCAGTACCTTGATGTTCCCCAGGCGGTCGGTGCCCCGATCACGCACGCGCACATCGCCGGATTCGTCTACACGAGTGCTGGTATGCATCGGCTCGCCGTCACGGGCGGAGAGACGAAGGATGTGAAAGCCGGCGAGGCCGTATTCGTGCCGGCCAATGTCGGTCACACGCACAGCAACCCAGGTCCGTCCGCGAGTTCCTGGTACTTCGTCAGCATCCGCCCGAACACCGCCCGTAGCGCAGCCGCCACGTTCCCCGGACAGAAAGAGGCGTTCGCCACCGCGGATCTGGCCGCGCTGTCCCCGGGCGCGTATTCCCTGGGCCTGCGCGTCGTGACGATCCAGCCGAATGGCCGGACAGCCGCCCACAAGCACGCTGGGCTCGAGACGATCCTCGTACTGGACGGCAGCGTTGACGTCCGCGTCCAAGGTGCGGCGATGAAGACGCTCCAGAAGGGTGAAGGGACCTCGATCCAGGCGGACACGCCGTTGCAGATCTCGAACAAGGGCGCGGTCCCCGCGAAGTTCCTGGCCTTCTTCGTCACAGCCGATGGGAAGCCGTTCTCGACGGACGTGGACGCGAGCCCGTAGCCGATACGCGCGCTACGGACCCTCGCCGCGCCCGAGCTCGAGCGCGACCGCGGCCACCACGTCGCCGGCCTTCTGTAGCCGCGGCGTCTCGATGAGCGCGATCGTGTCGCGCGGCGTGTGCAGGATGATGTCGCTCCACAGGATCAGCGCGGACGGCACACCACGCTTGGCGAATGTCGTTTGATCGCTGCCACCGCCGCGGATCGACTGGAACGGGACGCCGAGGCGCCGGGCGGCGGCGCGCAGACGGTCGACGAGGGCGGCACTCTCGTCGGATGACTCGAGCGTGTTGCCGCAGCACCCGATGACGTCGAGGTTCAGATAGGCGACCAGGCTCTCGACGCGGCCCGGTGAGACGACCATCCGCGTCGCATACGCCTCCGAGCCGAGAAGTCCCTCCTCCTCGCCGGCGAACGCGACGAAGACGATCGATCGCCTGAGCTCCGTGCGCTTCGCGGCCATTGCGCGCGCGACCTCGATCGTCACCGCCGGACCCGAGGCGTTGTCGTTCGCGGCGGGGAAGACCGTGCCGTCCGGGTCGGTGCCAACTCCGTCGAGGTGGCCACCGATGAGCACCGCGCGCTTCGACAGATCCGGATCGGTCCCGCGCAGCAGGGCTACGACGTTCACGCCCTCGACGTCGCGAACGGGCGTGAGCGGGAGCGACATCCGTACGGTGACGTTGGTCTCGAACGCCGGTGACGGCGCTGCGGGATTCGACCGCCGCGCGCGGACGGCGCTCTGCACCTGGGCGACGGTCGTCCCCGCGGGCGCGAGCAGCTCGTTCGCCGCGCTCTCGGCGATGGCGAGGACCGGGATCGTCTCGGAGAAGAAGCGCGGGATGAATGAGTAGCGGATCGAGGTGTCGCCGACCACCAATACACCGATCGCGCCCTCGGCGAACGACGACTCGACCGCGGTGCCGGCGGTCGGACCCGTGACGAGCGCGATACGGCCGCGCGTGGTCACGCCGGCGAAGTCGTCCTGGCCGTTCCCTTTCGCCCCACCGCCAACGACGACCAGCGGCGCCTCCGCCGTTCCGTTCCCCGACCGTCCGCCGACGGTTTCGGTGAAGTCGACGCGGTGCTTCCAGGACTTCGCATCAGCGCCGGTGCGCGCGAGGACCGGCGTCGCGCTCAGATCCACGAGCGGCATCGAGAAGCGTTGGAAGTACGTTCCGCCGTCGCCCCACGGCTCGAGGCCGATCGCCTGGAGCTGGTCCGCGACGTACCGCGCCGCGTCGAGATATCCGGGCGAGCCGCTGTAGCGACCACCGCGCGCTGGATCGGCGAGATACGCGATGTGCTCCCGTGCGCGCGCGCCGTCGAACACCCCGGTGCCGGGCGCGGCGGCGACGACCGTCGACGACGGCGACGCGCTGGGCGACGCGCGGGCCGTTGGCAGAGCGATCGCCGGTGTGCTCGCGCACGACGCGATCAGGACGGCCGTCAAGAGAAGGCGTTTCACTCCGTCGCCGCCATCTCGAGGACCGATTGCAGAACAAGCTCACCGGACGCGCGCAGGCGCGCGGGATCGACGGTGGCCGGCGTATCGCCGAACGTGTGGAACGGCCCGAGCTCCGTCCCCGAGATCATGACCGCGGGCACGCGCCGGCGTAGGAAGGCGAAGTGATCGCTGCCGCCGATACGCGACGGGTACTCGAGGTCGTAGCCGAGCCGCTCGGCCGCCGCTTTGAAGCGCTGATGCAGCGCGAAGCTCTCGTCTGAGGCCGCGAGCCCGCCGCAGCATCCGCCCATGTCCACATTGATGAACGCTACGACGTTGTCGGGCCGGTACGGTGTCGAGACGGAAGCCGATACGAACGCCTCCGACCCGATCAGTCCCTCCTCCTCGCCCGCGAACGCCACGAAGATCACGGAGTTCTTGAGCATCGCTCTTTTCGCCGCGAGCACGCGGGCGATCTCGATCGTGACGGCCGGACCCGACGCGTTGTCGTTGGCAGCCGGGAAGATCGTTCCATCGGGGTCCGTGCCGATGCCGTCGAGGTGTCCTCCGATGATCACGAACTTCTTCGCGCGCTCCGGGTCGCTCCCGGGAAGCAGGCCCACGACGTTCATGGTCCGGACCGGTTCGACCGGCGCGAGCGCCACCTGGACGCGGACGCGGGTGGACGTATCGAAGGAAAGCGGCTCTGGCGCGCTGCGCACCAGGCTCGGCCGCTGCTCCGACCGCCGGCGCCGCTCCTCGAGGGTCCGGCGCAGATCCGCGATGCGCTTGCCCGACTCCGCGATGAGCTCATCGGCAACGGCTTCGCTGACGCTGATGACCGGCAGCGTGTCGCGCTCGAAAAAGGCGCTATACGAGTAGCGGATCACACCGAGCTCGGGCGGTGCCACGAAGATCACGGCCTTGGCACCGGACCGGATCGCCGCATCGATGGGGTCGCCCTGCGTGGGTCCGGCGATGAGCACGATGTTCCCTTCGGCATGCGTCCCCTGGTAATCGCTGTACTCCTGCGTTCGGATCCCACCACCCACATACACGACGTTGCCCTCCGCGGTGCCGCTGGCGGCCCGTCCGCCGACTCGCTCGGTGAAGTCGACGCGCGGCTGGTAGCGCTTCGGGTCGGCGCCCACGCGCTCGAGCACCGGCATCGAGCTCAGCTTCACGATGTTCGTGCCCCAGCTCTGGAAGTACGTCCCGTCGCTCCCGAGGGGCTCGAGGCCGATCGACTTGAACTGGTCCGCGACATAGCGCGCCGCTTCGTTGTAGCCGGCCGATCCGGTGTAGCGCCCGGCGCGCGCGGGATCGGCCAGCCAGTCGACATGCGCCCGCGCCCGGGTGGCGTCGAACTCGCGTGCGACCGCGACGTAGCCACCGGCCGGTCCGAGGTACGGGCTCGCCAGCCTGAACGCGATGAAGATCGCCAGCACCGCCATCGCAGTGCGGAGCGAGAGGAGCTTGCCCAGCGCGACAGGTGCGCGCTCGAAGAACGTTCGCAGCCCGTAGCCCATCAGATTGAATCCGAGGATGGCGCTCGCGAACGCCGCAGCGGGGACGAGGACGATCCACGCCGCACGGTAGATCTCGAACTTGCCCTGCGCGAGGATCGCGCCCCACTCGGTCGTCGCGAAGATGAACTCGTTGCCGCCGCCGCGACCGGTCACGTCGCTCGACACGTTCTGGCCGCCGCCCACCACGATGCCGAGGAATCCGAGCTCGCCGAGCACGAGGAGGATCGCGCTGGCCTCGAGCGCGGCGGCGACGGCGAGCATCGGGAGCAGGTTGGGCACGACGTGACGTGCGAACACCGCGAGCTCCGAGAGGCCGACCGCGCGCGCGGCCTCGAGGAACGGACGTCCGCGCAGCGCGACGACCGCGGAGCGCGTCGCGCGCCCGAAGCCCCACCAGCCCGTGATCGCCAGGGCCGCCGCGAAGGCGCTGATCCCGGAGCGGATGTCGAAGGCGAAGATCCACAGCATCGCGAAGAGGACCGTTGGGAACGCCCCGAATGCATCCATCAGCGCCGACACCGCGCGATCGAGCGAAGAGCCGGCGAACCAACCCGCGAGCGCGCCGAGCGTCGTCCCGACCATCAGGCGCACCGCAAGGACGACGAACGCGATCGTGAGCGTCGCGCGCGCGCCGTAGATGACGCCCGCCCATAGATCGCGGCCGTTCCGGTCCGAGCCAAGCGGATAGCCGTACGTGCCGGGGTCGTACGGCGCGAGGACGGAGCGCGGGCCGTCGATGATCAGCGTGGTGCTCTTGAGCGGATCGACGCTGGTGAGCAGCGGTGCCGCGACACCGAGGGCGATCCAGCCGCCGACGATGACCATGCCGAGGATCAGCTGCCAGGTGAGCGCGCGCCGCATCAGGACGACGCGCCGGTCGATGCGTGAACGAGACGCGCCGCCGCGGCGTCGAGCGCGAAGCGGACGATCGCGATCGTCACCACGAGCGCACCGAGCAAGGTGCCCGCGGTCGCGGCGTCGAACCTTTGGATCGCCTGCAACAGCGAGAAGCCCACGCCGGGCCACGAGAAGAACACCTCGACGACCGGCAGCGTCGAAAGCCCGATCGACAGCGCGGCCGCGATCGCGCCCAGGATCGGCACGAGCGCGTTGCGCAGCGCGTGCCGTCCGATGACGACTCGCTCGAGCAGACCCTTCGACCGTGCGGTCCGCACATAGTCCGCGCCGAGCTCCTCGTCGATCGCGACGAACGTGAAGTTCGCTATCTGGGCGAACGGGCGCGCGGCGAGGACGAGCGTCGGGAGGATGAGATGGTCGTCGAGTCCGAAGCCGAAGCTCGGCCAGAGACGCACGTTGTACCGGCGGACCATCTCGGCCGACAGCAGGATGAGCAGGACCGCCAGCAGGAACGAGGGCAGCGAGATCGCGGCCATCGTGCTGCCGACGAGCACGGCCCGCAGCCGCGAGCTGCGCGTGGCGGCGGCGACCACCCCGACCGTCACGCCCAGGACCGTCGCGAGCGCCACCGCGAGGCCGACGAGCAGCATGCTCTTCGGATAGGCGTCGAGGAGCACCTCGCCCATCGAGCGACGCCTGCCGCCGAGGATGGAGGTCGAGGTGGCCTCGCCGAGCGAGCCCTGCAGCAGGCTCGCGAAGTAGTCCTGCGTGCCTTCCCACGCCTGCAGCAGCACGTCGCCGATCGGCGCGTGATCGAAGCGGGTGCGCGCCGCGACCAGCGCGATCTGCGCGAGGACGACGATCAGGACGAAGGTGAAGATGACGAGCAGGACACGCGTGAGGACCGTGACGGCAGCGCGACTCAACGTGGGTGAACGGGGGGCATGTCGACCTAGAATACCGAGCAAATCCCCATGAAGTTCTATGTCACGACCGCTATCGCGTACGTCAATGACCGGCCGGGGCTCCACCACGGGTACGAGTTCGCCGGCGCTGACGCGCTGGCGCGTTTCCACCGACAGCGCGGCCACGCGGTGTTCTTTCTGACCGGCACGGACGAGAACGCGACGCGCAACGAGCAGGCCGCGAAGGCCCAGGGCATCGGGACACGCGAGCTCGTCGACAAGCATTCCGCCGAGTTCCGGCAGATGGCCGACCTCTGGAACATCTCCTACGACCGTTTCATCCGCACCATCGACCCGGACCACGTCGCCGGCGTCCAGGAGTTCGTCCGACGCTGGATCGCGAACGACGACGTGTACCTCACCACCTATGAAGGCTGGTACTGCACCGGCTGCGAGGCGTTCTACGAGGAGAGCGATCTGGTGGACGGGCAGTGTCCGATCCACCCGACGCGCCAGATCCAGCGCCTGAAGGAAGAGAACTACTTCTTCCGACTCACCAAGTACGAGCAGCGCCTGAGGGACCTGTATCGCGACAACCCCGACTTCTGCGTCCCCGAGGTCCGTCGCAACGAGGTGCTCGGCTGGCTCGACCGTGGACTGCGCGACATCAGCGTGTCGCGGCGCAATCTCACCTGGGGTATCCCGTTCCCTGACAAGCCGGGTCACACGATCTACGTCTGGTTCGACGCGCTGATCAACTACGTGACCGGGGTCGGCTTCGGGACGGACGAGAAGAAGTTCGAGAAGTGGTGGCCCTGCGACGTCCACGTCATCGGGAAGGACATCACGCGCTTCCACTGCATCTTCTGGCCGGCCATGCTCATGGCGGCGGGCGTGGAGCTGCCGCGTCAGGTGTACGCGCACGGATTCCTCGAGTACGCCGGACAGGGACGGCTGTCGCGCTCGAGCGGCAACATGATCGATCCCATCGCCGCGGCGAACGAGTGGGGGAGCGACGCGCTGCGCTACCTCCTGCTGCGTGAGGCGCCCTTCGCCAAGGATTCGCCGATCTCGCCCGAGATCCTCGATCTGCGCTTCAACGCTGATCTCGCGAACGGCCTCGGCAACCTCGTCTCGCGGGCCACGAAGATGGTCGAGCTCTACTGCGAGGGCCGCGTGCCGTCGCCTGGGAAGGAGAGTGCGTCGGAGAAGACGCTCCGCGACGCGGCCGAGCGCGCGCTCGCGACCCACGACGAGCTCGCCGCCCGGTCGGAGTTCTCCGAAGCGCTCGCCGCCGTCTTCAGCGTTGTCGAGGAAGCGAACAAGCACTTCCAACGCACCCAGCCGTGGCAGGTGGTGAAGGATCCCGCGCGAAAGGCCGAGGTCGAGGCGTCGCTCTATGCCGGGCTCGAGGCGGTCCGGCTCGTGGCGTACCTCCTGTTTCCGTACATGCCGACGATCACGCCACGCATCGCCGAGGTGCTCGGTGTCGAGTCGCCGGCCACCGCGAAGTGGCAAGTTATCGCGCACTGGGGCTTGCTACAGCCCGGCCAGCAGATCCGGTCCGCGCCGTCGCTGTTCCCGCGACTCGAGCGAGCGAAGACCGCCTGACCCGACGCGCGTGATCGACGCACACGCGCATCTCGACGACCGCCGCTTCGCCGGCGATCTCGATGCGGTGCTCGCGCGCGCGTCGGCTGCGGGCATCGAGCGCGTGTTGTCGTGCGCGGAGGATCTCGCCTCGAGTGAGCGGAGCGTGCTCATCGCGCGGCGGCACGCAGCGGTGCGCGTCGCGGTCGGCGTACATCCACACCGCGCCGAGTCGTGGAGCGATGCCGTGTCGGCCATGGTGGATCGCCTTGCGCGTGACCAGCACGTCGTCGCGATCGGCGAGATCGGCATCGATCTCTCGGGCCGCAGCGCCCCGCGCGACGCGCAGGAGACCGCGTTCCTCGCGCAACTCGCGCTCGCAAAGCGTCTCGGCCTGCCGGTCGTCGTACACGTGCGTGACGCAGGACCCCTCGCGCGAGAGCTCGTCGACCGGGCCGGTGTATCGCGCGGCATGGTGCACTGCTTCTCCGAGGGCCCCGACGAAGTTGACGAGTGGATGCGACGCGGATTCATGGTCTCGTTCGCCGGCCCGGTGACGTATCCAAAGAACGAGGCGCTGCGTCGCGCGGCGGCGCGGGTCGCGGCCGACCGGATCCTTCTCGAGACGGACGCCCCATACCTCGCGTCGCAGGCGCGCCGCGGCGAGCGGAACGAGCCTGCGTTCGTGCTCGACGCCTTGTTGGCTGTGGCCGCCGCCCGGCGCGAGGACCCGGCCGAGCTGGGCCGCCAAGTGGCCGAAAACGCCCAGAAACTCTTCGGAGACCGCTTCTAGGGAACACAACCGTGCCAGCCGACGTATGTATCAACAGCACTCTGAAAGGCTGGTGAGGGATATGGCACGCTCGTGGCGCGTACTCGCGCTTGGCGCGTTCATCGTGGTCCTCGCGGCGGCGTGCACCGCCGGTGCCCCGACGACGTCGTCCGAATTCAGGAACATCGGGAACAACATCGGCGACAGCGCCGCGGGCTCAGCGGGCATCGCACAGACTGCTCCGGGCAGCATCCCGGCCTACGAGGGGACCGCGCCCGACAAGGGCATCCCGACCCTGGTCACGAACCCGAGTCGCAATCTGATCCTGACCGCCAACGTCGCGATGAAGACGCAGGACCCCTGGGCGACTGCTGACAAGGCGCGCGCCATCGCTACCGGACTCGGCGGCGACATCCTCGCGATGAGCCAGACCGGCCAGGGCGAGAATCGCAGCGCGCTCATCACCG
>JBDTMY010000161.1:0-5454 GCA_039934015.1 Chloroflexota bacterium
TCGATGCCGAGGTCGGCGATCGCCTTCGCGACGTCCTGCGGCGAGTACTGCTCGCACATCGCGAGCGCGTTGAGCGACGCGGCGGCGATGCTCTCCGCGTCGACTTCGAAGTGACGGCGTAGCGCCTCGCGCGTGTCGCTCCGGCCGAACCCGTCCGTTCCCAGTGGAACGAACGGCTGCGACATCCAGCGTGAGATCTGATCCGGTACCGCTTTCATGAAGTCGCTCGCGGCGATGATCGGCGTCGCGCCGCCGAGGATCTGCACCACGTAGGGGACCTTCGCCGTCTCGGTCGGATGCAGCCGGTTCCAACGCTCGACCTCGAGCGCCTCGTTGCGCAGCAGCTGGTAGCTCGTGACGCTGTACACGTCGGCCGCGACGTCGTATTTCTCCTGCAGCAGCTCCTGCGTGCGCAGGACCTGCATGAGGATCGGGCCTGAGCCCAGGAGCGTGACGCGCCGCCGGCCTTCCTCGCCCTTTCGGAAGAGGTAGATGCCGCGCAGGATCCCGTCCTCGACGCCCGGCGGCATCGCCGGCATGGGGTAGTTCTCGTTGTAAAGGGTCAGGTAGTAGAAGATGTCCTGGTTCTCGACGAACATCCGGCGGATCCCGTCGCGCACGATGACAGCGGTCTCATACGCGAAGGCCGGGTCGTACGCCCGGACGTTCGGGACTGCCGTGGCGAGCAGCTGACTGTGTCCGTCCTCGTGCTGCAGCCCCTCACCGTTGAGCGTGGTGCGCCCGGCCGTCGCTCCCAGAAGGAAACCGCGACCGCGCGCGTCGCCGAACGCCCAGATCTGATCCATCGTCCGCTGGAAGCCGAACATCGAGTAGAAGATGTAGAAGGGCAGCATCGCTTCGGCGTGCGTCGCGTAGCTCGTGCCGGCGGCGGTGAAGCTGGCCATCGATCCGGCCTCGGTGATGCCTTCCTCGAGCACCTGGCCGTTCGTCGCCTCGCGATACGGAAGCAGGGTCTCGGCGTCGACTGGCTCGTACGTCTGACCGAGCGAGGAATAGATGCCGACCTCCTTGAAGAGGGGATCCATGCCGAACGTGCGCGCCTCGTCGGGGATGATCGGCACCACGCGAGCGCCGACCCCCGCATCGCGCAGCAGGTTCCGCAGGAGTCGCGTGAATGCCATCGTCGTCGACGCGGCGGCCTTGCCCGAGCCCTTCGCGAACTCGGCGAATGCCGCGTCGCCCGGCACCGCCAGCGGCTTTGCCCGAACGACGCGACTGGGGACGGAGCCGCCGAGCGCGCGGCGCCGCTCGAGCAGGTAGCGCACCTCGGCGCTATCCATCCCCGGGTGGTAGTACGGCGGATCCTCTTCGAGCTGCTTGTCGGTGATCGGCAGCTCGAGGCGATCGCGGAACGTCTTGAGCTCCTCAAAAGAGAGCTTCTTGGCCTGGTGCGTGATGTTGCGGCCCTCGACGTTCGGACCGAGCGCCCAACCTTTGACGGTCTGGGCGAGGATCGCCGTGGGCGCGGCCGTGTGACGAACAGCCTCGTGGTACGCCGCGTAGACCTTCCGGTAATCGTGACCGCCGCGGCGCAGCTTCATCAGGTCGGCGTCCGACAGATGCTCGACGAGCTTGCGCAGGCGCGGATCCGGACCGAAGAAATGTTCACGGATGTACGCGCCGTCGGCGATCGTGAGGCGTTGTGACTCACCGTCGGTCGTCTCGTTCATCTTGTTCACGAGCACACCGTCGACGTCGCGCGCCAGGAGGTCATCCCACTCGCGTCCCCAGATCACCTTGATCACGTTCCAGCCGGAGCCGCGGAACACCGACTCGAGCTCTTGGATGATCTTGCCGTTGCCGCGGACCGGACCGTCGAGGCGCTGGAGATTGCAGTTCACGACGAAGGTCAGGTTGTCGAGGCCTTCGCGCGCCGCCAGATGCAGCGCGCCGAGCGACTCTGGCTCATCGCATTCGCCGTCGCCAAGGAAGCCCCACACGCGCTGCCCGGTCGTGTCCTTGATCCCGCGGTTCTGCAGATAGCGGTTGAAGCGCGCCTGGTAGATGGCGGTGATCGGCCCGAGACCCATCGACACCGTCGGGAACTCCCAGAAGTCCGGCATGAGCCGCGGGTGCGGATAGGAGGAGAGGCCCGCGCCGGGTTTCGTCTCGCGGCGGAAGTGATCGAGCTGGCTCTCCTTCAGACGGCCCTCGAGGAACGCGCGCGCGTACATGCCGGGGGACGCGTGGCCTTGATAGAAGACCTGATCGCCGTCGCCGCCGCCGTCCTTCCCGCGGAAGAAGTGATTGAAGCCGACCTCGTACAGCGTCGCCGACGACGCGTACGTCGCGAGGTGACCGCCGATCCCGTCGTAGTGATGGTTCGCCCGGATGACCATCGCAGCCGCGTTCCAGCGGATGAATTGCCGGATGCGGTGCTCCATCTCCTCGTCGCCGGGAAATTCCGGCTCTTGCTCGGGCGAGATCGTGTTGATGTATCGCGTCTGCGTCAGCGGCGGGAGGCCCACCTGCAGCATGCGCGCACGCTTGAGGAGCTTGTAGAGGACGAAGCGCGCGCGCTCGGGGCCCGCTTGCTTGACCAGAGCGTCGAGGGATTCGACCCATTCGTCGGTCTCGCTCGGATCGATATCAGGGAGCTGTCGTTTGAACTCGTCGAAGACTTCGTGCATCCGAAACGAAAGTGTACCGGCGAGGCACGCTGTGTGTTCCTCATCGCGAACAAGCAATCAGGCCATCGCATCGAGTGATCTACAACATCAACAAGCGCCGCGCGCGAGCTGACTCGACCGGGCAGGATCAGTAGGAGGCGCGGCATGCCACACTTGACGGCATGCCGGAAGAGCCTCGGTCACCGCGACGTCGGTCGCGCGGCGGACGCCGCCGCACCGGTCGCCCTCAGCAGGCTCCTGCTCAGCCTGAGCGTGCCCCGGCACTTCGCGATCCGCGTCGAGCGCCGCCTCGTGACGCCCGAGGCGCCCGGCCGCCCGCCAGACGGGGACCCGCCCGGGCCCGACCGGTGCGCCCAGGGCCGGACGAGATCCGTCCCGGCACTCCGGTCGTCATCCTCTTTGACTGCCGGGAAGGCGAGCCTGACCGCTCCGGCCAGGCCGCGAGCTTCGAGGGGTTCTTCGACTTCGAGACCGGCGAGTTGCGCCGTGCCGGAACTGGCATCCCGCGTTTGCGGGTCGGCGAGGAGCGTTTATGGGGCTTTGAGTGCTGGTGGCGCCTCGATCCGCAGCGCGCCGGCCTGAGTGACGCGGACCGGACCGAGCTCGAGGACTCCAAACGCCTGCTGCGCGGACTCATGCGCGACTCGCGACGCTCCACGCGCGTACCGCGCTGACACCGGATCGCCATCTAACTCCCCGATACGGGTACTAGTCCGTATCCGGTACGGACGGTTTATCCCGGCCTGACTTCCCGCCGCGTGCTTGCGCGCCCAGAGTGGGCACAGGGCGTGGAGCCAGCGTGGGGCACGCGGAGAGATCGGGGAGAAAATGGGCTTCCTACGGATTCGCTTCTGGCAAAAAGTGCTCGGTGCGTTGCTCTGCGTCGGCATCGTGCCCGTCGCGCTCGTGAGCGTGGTCTCGATCCAAACGACGCGCGAAGACCTCACCGCTCTCGGCATCACGAACATCCAGCAGCGCTCCACATCGACCGCCGGCGCGATCGACGCGTATCTCCAGAGCCGGCTCGGTGACATCGTCCTCGTCGGCAAGCTGCCAGACATCGTCCGTCTCGGACAGAACCTGAAGGACCCCGGAGCGAAGGCGGCCGCGCGCGTAGCTCTCTCCGCCGCGGCCGCCCGCTCCTTTGAATACGAGTCAGTCGCGGTCGTCGACCCGGATGGGACGATCATCGCGGCGTCGATCCTCACCGACGAGGGCACCAGCGTGAAGTTCCGCGAGTACTTCACGACGGCGCTCAAAGGGACGCCGTACATCAGCGACCCGAGCTATTCGGTGATCACGAACAAGCCTGCGCTCTTCTTCTCGTCGCCCGTGGTCGACGATGGCAAAGTGCTCGCCGTCGTCCGCACGCGCGTGAACTTGGCCGCGATCTGGGACGTCGTTGAAGGCGATCTTGGCGCGGTCGGCACGGGCGCTCATGGGTTCCTGGTCGACGACTACGGCATCCGGCTCGCGGTCTCCGAGACGAAAGGCCACCGTGATCAGGCCGAGTCCCTTATCTACCAGCCCATAGCTCCGATCGACGCCGAGACCGCGAAGAAGCTCGCGGCCGACAAGCGCTTCGGAACGAAGACGCCCGAGCAGCTCGTCATCGATCCGCTCCCCACGCTCAAGACCGCGCTCGACAAGCTGCCGCGCGGGATCACGACATCGGCACAGTTCTCGTTCGGCACCGCTGAGTCCGAGCAGCGCGGCGTCGTGACACGCCTCACCGCCAAGCCGTGGGGCTACACGCTGGCCGTGCCGATCGCCACATATACCAAAGCCGCAGACGACGCGACGCTCAACGCGATGAGCATGGTCGTCGTCGGTCTGCTCCTGTCATTCGTCATCGGCGTGCTCCTGACACGCTCGCTGGTGCGTCCGCTGCGACGCCTGGTGGGTGAGGCGACGATGGTGTCGACCGGCGACGTCGACCTGCGCGTCGCACGCTTCGACACGCGCTCCGGCGACGACATCACACGCGAGGTCGCATCCGCCTTCGATCGGATGCTCAACGCCCTCCGCTTCTATGCGTTGTCGGACGACGCGACCACAGGCGAAGATTGAACGCGTTTGCGCAGCAGCTGCTCGGTGTGGCCAAAGGCTACCTCGGGCCCGCCGCGCAAACATTCCTCTCCGCTGAATTCCACGCGCTCGGCGTGAACGCCAACACCATCAGCCCAGATCAGCTCGATGGTCTCGTCGATCGCGTGCGCATGAAGGCCGCGCGTGCGATGGGCGACCAGCGTGCCGGCGAGCTCGCGTCCGCGCTCTCCGCCTGCGGCATTGCCCAGAAGAAGTCCGACGGCGGGCACCGTCTCGCGAGCGATGCGGCCGCAAGGCTCCTCGAGAGCGGTCGCGCGCGACACTCGGAGGTCGCGTATCGCGAGCTGGTCGAGAAGCACGGCGACATCGACGCATACTCCGGTCTCGCGCGCGCGCAGGCGGCGCAGCAGGACATCGGCGCCGCGCTCGCGACGCTGCGTGAAGCGGCAGGGCGATTCGCGCAGGTCGGCGATCGCGCGACGGCCGTCGCCCTACTGCTCGAGGCAGTGGCCATCGCTCCGTCCGATCTCGCCGCGCATCGTCGGCTCGCCGCCGCTCTCGCGAATCAGGGCGACCTCCCGAGCGCGGTACGCGAGTACGCCCGCTTCGTCGACATGTCGCTCGCGCTGAACGACACCCGCCGCGCGTGGCTCGAGCTCGCGTACGGGCGCGAGACCCTCGGCGATCTCCCCGGGCTGCGCGCGATCGTCGACCGCGTCGCGGCCGCGACCGGCGGTGCGGCCGGTCCCGCGCC
>JBDTMY010000162.1:0-14010 GCA_039934015.1 Chloroflexota bacterium
TCTCGAAGGTCTGGGATTCTGTCAGGGCTAACTGGTCCGGGATTCTGTCAGTGACGACGCGATGGAGGGTCACTGATGGAAGAGCGCACGCGTGCCCTGGTGCTGAGCCGGGTCGTGGCCGGAAGACTCACGATCCCCGAGGCGGCGCTGCTACTTGGCCTCTCCGAACGCTCGGTCTGGCGACTGAAGTCGCGCTTCCTTGCGGCCGATCTCGATGCCGCCGCGCTCGCGCACGGCAACGCCGGACGTGTCGCAGCGCACCGCCTCGACGCCGCGCTCGCTGACCGCGTCGTGGCCTTCGCGCGTGATGGCTACGCTGGCATCAACGACACCCACCTTGGTGAGCTGCTCGCCGAGCGCGAAGGCATAACGCTCTCGCGCTCGAGCATCCGTCGCATCCTGCGCGCGGCGGGGATCGCGAGCCCACGCCAGCGCCGCGCGCCGACGTACCGCTCGCGCCGCGAGCGTCGTGCGGCTGCGGGCATGCTCGTGCAGCTGGATGCCAGTCGACACCGCTGGTTCGGAGCGGCGGCGTCCTTCGCCAGCCTGCACAGCGCCATCGATGACGCCACCGGTGTGGTCCTCGCCGCCTGCTTTCGCGAGCAGGAGGATGCGGCCGGGTACTTCCGCATACTCGGCGAGATCCTCGCCGCGCGCGGTGTGCCGTTGGCGGTGTACAGCGACCGCCACGGGGTGTTCTGGCGCTCGCCGCGCGAGCGCGAGGCCATCGAGGAAGAGCTGCTCGGTCAGCGTCAGCCGACGCAGTTCGGGCGCGCGCTTGCCGAATGCGGCATCGAGCTCATCCTGGCCAACTCGCCACAGGCCAAGGGCCGCGTCGAGCGGCTCTTCGGGACCTTCCAGGATCGGCTCGTCGCTGAACTGCGCCTGGCAGGAGTCGGCGACATCGCCGCGGCGAATCGTTTCTTGGTCGAGTACCTGCCGCGCCACAACAGCCGCTTTGCGATCACCGCCGCCGACCCCGAAGCGGCGTGGCGCGCGCTCCCGAAAGGTCTCTCGATCGAGAGCATCTGCTGCTTCAAGTACAACCGCATCGTCGCCGGCGACAACACCGTACGTCTTGATGGCGTCGTGCTGCAGCTGCCAGCACGCATCCGCGGCAGCTGGTCCAACCTGCGCGTCGAGCTGCGTCAGTACCTCGACGGCTCGTTCAGCGTGCATGCGCCCGGTGGGCGCGAGCTCGCGCGCTCGGCCGTCCCTGCCGTACCGCCCACGCTGCGCGCACGCGAGTGGAGTCGCGCTCCGATCGGCGGCGTGACACCGCTGCCGCGCAACGTCGACCGCTCACACCCCTGGCGGCGCTACGCTCCGGGCGGCCTGCGCGGCCGACCGCCACTGACGGAATATCCGAACCGTTAACTGTCAGGATCCCGGACCATCAACAGGCCGAGGGATACGCGGAGTGGTCGAATACCTAGAATCGCGCCGTGCCGGAGACCCGTCTCCCGGACCATCTGCGGCGTTATCCGCTGTTCGCGAAGCTGGCCGACGCCGAGGTCGCGCAGCTCGCCGAGCGGATGCGCACGCGCTCGTTCAAACGCGGCGAGATGCTCTTCCGCAAGGACGATCCGGGTATGCACCTGTACGTCGTCCTGGACGGGGCGGTGAAGATCGCGCTCCCCGGCGAGTTCGGTCAGGAGGCGCTCGTCTCGATCATGCGCATCGGGGACTTCTTCGGCGAGCTCGCCCTGTTCGACGGAAGCCCGCGCTCGGCGTCGGCGACGGCGCTCGAGGACACCAAGGCCGCGCTTCTCGCGCGCGACGACTTCCTCGCGTTCCTCGAAGCGCACCCACAGGCCGTTCGCGTCGTGCTCGACGCGCTCGCCAAGACCATCCGGCGGCTCTCCGACCGGGTCGAGGACCTCATCTTCCTCGACGTGCCGAGCCGGGTCGCGAAGTACCTGCTGGACCTGGCGCAGGTCGACGGCGAGTCCAAGCTCGAGCTCACGCTCACCCAGGACGAGCTCGCCGCATTCATCGGCGCGTCGCGCGTGTCGGTGAACCGCGTGTTGGGCGACCTCGAGCGGCGCGAGATCATCGGCATCCGCCGCCGCCACATCGTGATCATCGATCCAGAGCGGCTCGCGAAGGAGATCCGCGTCTGATGGCGCGAAAGCGTCCGATCGTGCTGGTCGTCGAGGATGATCCCGCCCTGGGCGATGTGATCGTCACCGCGCTGCGCGACGATGGCCTTGAATCCAAGCTCGCGAGCGATGGTGACGAGGCCATGCGCCTGGTCGACGAGCTCCAACCCTCGTGCATGGTCCTCGACCTCATGATGCCGAGGCGCGACGGATTCTCGGTGCTACGGGAGCTGCGTTCGGACGGGCGGCTTTCGAAGATGCCGGTCGTGGTCGTCACCGCCATGTTCGGGCTCTCCGAGCGCAATTACGCGACGGAGCTCGGCGCGGCCGACTACGTCACCAAGCCTTTCGAGCTCGATGACCTCGTCGGCCGCGTCCGCGCGCTGATCAGCGCAGCGCCGATCTAGTTAGGCGCGGGCCGGCCCCCCGGTCAGTTGGCTGGTGCAGTACCGGCAGCGAGACGCTGCAGCGAGGATCTCCTCGCCGCAGAACTGGCAGAACTTCGTCGGTTCCGCCTTGGGAATGAACGACCGCGCGATCAGGAACACCACGAACGCGACGATGATGAATGTGATCACGGTGTTGATGAACACGCCGTAGTTCAGCGTCGCAAGACCCGCGTCTTGGGCGGCCTTCAAGCTCGCGGGGTGCTTGCCCGAGAGGTCGATGAACAGGTTGTTGAAATCGACCCCTCCGAAGAGAAGCCCCACCGGGGGCATGAGGATGTCCTTGACCAACGAATTGACGACCGCCGCCAGGGACACGCCGATGATGAACGCGAGGGCCAGTGCGAGAACGTTCGCCTTGAGCAGGAACGCCTTGAACTCGGACAACATCGCTTGGAACCTCCACGCCTACGTCGCCGGAGCCAAGAGCATGCTGAGTGCCAGGGCCACGAGCGAGAAAGCGAGCGTTACATTCTTGACGGCGGCCGCAGCGCCTTGATAGGCTATTAGCACTCTCGAGGGGAGAGTGCTAATGGCCACGAACACCGACCAGCTACCACAGCTCGGCGAGCGGCAGCGGGATCTGCTGCGCGCTGTCATCCGCGAGTACATCGCCACGGCCCAGCCGGTGGCGTCGGCGGCTCTCGTCCGCCGGTACCGCCTCGATCTCTCGTCCGCGACGGTGCGGAACGAGCTCGCGGCGCTCGAGGAGCTTGGGCTGCTCACGCACCCGCACACCTCCGCCGGCCGGGTCCCGACCGATCTGGGCTACCGCTTCTTCATCGAGAGCCTGATGCCACTGCCTGGCCTGCACCCCGACGAGCAGCTCACCGTCAGCCACCAATTTCAGCAGGCGCTCGGGAACACGTCGGAGTGGATGCGACTCGCGGCCTCGACCCTTGCGCGCCTCACCACCGAGGCGGCGATCGCCGCGCCGCCGGCGACCGGCCACGCGGCGCTCCGGCACGTCGAGGTCGTACCGATCAACGAGCGGCGAGCGCTCGTGGTCGTCGTATTCGAAGGCGGGAAGGTGGCTCAGCAGCTTCTGGAGCTGCATGCGGCAACGACCGTCGAGCACCTGCGCGCCCTCTCGGCGCGTCTTACCGACACGCTCGCATCGCTCAACGCCGCGGGGGTGCGCGCCGCCGGCACGGGCGCCACGGGTGTCGAGGCCGAAGTGGTCGCGGCGATCGTGCGCGCCCTGGACGAGCACGACGCGTCGCGGACACACGACATCTACACCGACGGGATCCAGAACGTCCTCGCGCAGCCGGAGTTCGCGGCGGGGGGCAGGATGCGCGACATGCTCCAGCTCCTTCAGGATCGCACGCGTCTCATCGACCTGCTGCCCCAGAGCCTGGGCGACGATGAGGTACATGTCGCGATCGGCAGCGAGCATCGGTTGGAGCCGCTCCGCGGCTGCAGCCTGGTGTTCGGCCGCTATGGGACTGGGACCGAATACCTCGGATATGTCGGAGTCCTCGGACCGACGCGCATGGACTACGCCCGCACGATCGGCGCCGTGCGATACGTCGGTTCGCTGATGAGCGATCTCGTTCGAGTCATGGAGGGTCACTAGATCATGGATGACAAAGCACGAAAGGCGGAGGAGCTGCTCCAAGAACGGCTGCGAACGCGCACGAACGGCGAGCCGCACGGCGCGGTCGCCGACGCGGAGCCGGAAGCGGCCGCGACAGCCGACGCAAGGGCCGTGACGGTCAAGGTGGAGGAGCTCACCAACGATCTCAAGCGCATGACCGCGGACTTCGCGAACTACCGCAAGCGCAACGACGCGGAGCGGATCGATTTCGCCAAGTTCGCAAAGGCCGAGCTCATCGCGAGGCTGCTCGATGTCCTCGACGGCTACGACCGCGCCCTCGCGACGGTGCCCGATGACATCAAGGGCCAGCCGTGGGTCGAAGGCATGTGGCTCGTCGAGCGCAAGCTGCGCTCGATCCTCGAAGCCGAGGGCCTCGAGCCGATCGACTCGCTCGGCGATCCGTTCGACCCCTACCTGCATCAGGCGGTGGCCCACATCGAGTCCGACAGACCGGAAGGCACCGTCATCGAAGAACACCAAAAGGCGTACCGACTGCACGACCGGGTCATCCGCCCAGCGTTGGTCACGGTCGCCAAGAAGAAGGAGTAACGATCATGGCAAAGGTGATTGGCATCGACCTGGGGACCACCAACTCGGCGATGGCCTACATGGAAGGTGGGGAGCCTCAGATCATCCCGAACTCGGAGGGTGGACGGATCACGCCGTCCGTCGTCGCGTTCACGAAGAGCGGAGAGCGTTTGGTCGGCCAGGTCGCGAAGCGACAAGCGATCACGAACCCCGAGAACACGATCTACTCGATCAAGCGCTTCATGGGGCGGCGTTTCACCGACCCCGAGGTGCAAAGGTCGCTGAAGCAGATCCCATACAAGATCCAGCAGGCGTCCAACGGCGGCGTCGAGGTCGTCCTCGCCACCGCGCAGAAGCTCACGGCGCCCGAGGTGTCCGCGATGATCCTGCAGAAGCTGAAGACCGACGCTGAGGCATTCCTCGGCGACAAGGTCACGCAGGCGGTCATCACGGTCCCCGCGTACTTCGACGACAGTCAGCGCCAGGCGACCAAAGATGCCGGACAGATCGCCGGCCTCGAGGTCCTGCGCATCATCAACGAGCCTACCGCCGCCGCGCTGGCCTACGGACTCGACAAGAAGAAGGACGAGCTCGTCGCGGTCTACGACCTCGGCGGCGGAACCTTCGACATCTCGATCCTCCAGCTCGGTGAGGGTGTCTTCGAGGTCAAGGCCACCAACGGTGACACCCACCTGGGTGGCGACGACTTCGACGCGCGGATCATCGATTGGCTCATCGAGGAGTTCAAGCGAGACCAGGGCATCGATCTGAAGAACGACCGCATGGCCCTTCAGCGTCTGAAGGAGTCCGCGGAGAAGGCCAAGATCGAGCTCTCGAGCACGCAGCAGACCGAGATCAACCTGCCGTTCATCACGGCGGACCAGGCCGGTCCGAAGCACCTCGTCATCACGCTCACGCGCAGCAAGCTCGAGCAGCTTGTCGGGGACCTGGTCGAGAAGACCGTCGGTCCGGCCAAGAAGGCGCTGGCCGACGCGGGTGTCACACCGGACAAGATCGACGAGGTCGTCCTGGTCGGTGGCATGACGCGCATGCCGCTGGTCGTCGAAACGGTGAAGAAGCTCTTCGGCAAGGAGCCGAACAAGAGCGTGAACCCGGACGAGGTCGTGGCCATCGGCGCCGCGATCCAGGCGGGCGTGCTCAAGGGCGAGGTCAAGGACGTCCTGCTTCTCGATGTCACGCCGCTGTCGCTCGGCATCGAGACGCTCGGTGGCGTTGCCACCAAGCTCATCGAGCGCAACAGCACCATCCCGACGTCCAAATCGCAGATCTTCACCACGGCCAGCGACGGCCAGACCCAGGTCGAGATCCACGTCGTCCAGGGCGAGCGCGAGCTGGCGGGGGACAACAAGAGCCTGGCGCGCTTCATCCTCGACGGCATCCCGCCGGCTCCGCGCGGCGTCCCGCAGGTCGAGGTGACGTTCGACATCGACGCGAACGGCATCCTCAACGTAAAGGCGAAGGACAAGGCCAGCGGCAAAGAGCAGCACGTCACGATCACGGCGTCGAGCGGTCTCAGCAAGGACGAGGTCGAGAAGCTGGTGAAGGACGCGCAAGCGCACGCTGAGGACGACCGCCGGAACGTCGAGCGGATCCAGACCCGCAACGAAGCCGACACGTTCGCCTACCAGATCGAGAAGACGCTCCGCGACAACGGCGACAAGGTCCCCGCGGACGTCAAGAAGGACGTCGAGGAGAAGATCGCCGCGCTGCGCGAGACGCTGAAGGGTGACGACACGCAGCGGATGAAGACCGCGATGGAGGACCTGCGAGCGGCGTCGCTGAAGATCGGCGAGGCCATGAGCCAGCAGCAGCCGCCTTCAGACGATGGTCAGCCGCAGCCCGAGGGAGAGCCTGCGGGTGCGACGGCCGGAGAGAAGAAGGACGGCGACACCATCGAAGGCGAATTCAAAGAGCAGAGCTAACGTCCCGGTTCAGCCTTTGGCGACGAGCACTCCGATCATCCCGTAGGCCTCGTGCCCGGGGAAGTGGCAGATGAACGTGTACGTCCCCGGTGTGAAGGTCAGCGTGGTCGTGCGGACTGAGTTGGGTGGAGTCGAGACCTCGTCCGGCCGATCGCCGTGTATCGGCTCGGTCCCGGTGCGGTGGCGCTCGTGGAAGGCCGCGTCCCCGATGAGCCACTCGTGATCGATCGGGTCGTCGTTCACGATCGTGAACGTGATCGGCACATTCGCGGGAACCTCGATCCGGTCCAGCTGGAAGCGCGAGTAGTGGATGCGAATGCCGACCTGCGTCGGCGTGGCGGCCTGCGCCTGGGCGCACGCGCTCGCCGCGAATGCGGCGAGCGCGAGCGCCACGAGGACGCGCCTCACGGCTTGACCGACCGTGGGGCGAACTTGCCGAGGAGAAGGAGCGCGCCGAGCCCGAGGATCGCGATACCCATGAGGACGACGGGCTGGCTCTGTGAGTTGTCGTTGCTGGCGGGAGTCGTGGGGTTGGCCGGAGCCTCGAGACCTGCGGCGACCCGCGACGGCACGGTGCCGTTCGCGCTGACCGCGAGGTCGTAGGTGAGTTGGCTGGCAGAGGCGTTGATGGCGATCTTGGTCAGCCATGCCATTTCCGGGACCCAGTCCATGCCCTTGTCGGAACGAAGGTCGTTCAGCAGCGACTCTGATGCCGTCGCGCTGTGCTGGAGCTGCATGCCATTCGCGAACGGTGCGGGGAGCAGCACGGGCCTGCGATCGGTCAGCAAGTACACGTCCGCCTCGATGCGGTCACTGGCGTTCTTGCCGGTGCCGAGGATGCGCAGGGGGACCCAGGGGTTGGCGGTCGGCATCGTGATGTGGACCGGCGTACCGTCACCGATGTTCTGACCCTTCGCCTTCGCGGCGTCGGCGTCGAAGACCGCCGCCATGAAGATCGGGCTACGCGCGGCGTAGAAGTCGAGGACCTCGGGCGCGTCCGGCGGGAGCCGGAAACCGTGCTCGGTGGCCCAGCGTCCGACGGCCTCGCCGCCGCCCTTCAGCACGGTGATGTCGAGCGCGTCGATCTTCACCTGCATCAGGACCTGTGCGGAATCGAGCGCGCCAAACGCGGCGGGAACGGCAGCCTTCCGCGAGAACACTTCGGTCTCTCGGATCAGGCGCTGGAGAGTCCAGTCGCCGCCCTTCTCGATCAGGGTCGGGACCGCCGGGAGCGGGACGAGCGAGCCGAACTGCCCGCTGCCTCCCTGGAACTTGAACGATGTGACGTAGTGCTCGATGCCGTCGTGGTAGCCCGCGAACGTCGTCGTGCGAAGCAGGTTGACCGCGCCGTTGGGGCCGATGAGGCCCGCGCAGGCGGCGGCCGGCTGGGATGTTGCGATGAGCGCGGCGACGAGGACTGCCGCGCCAGCGATGAACCGTCTCATACCGTCGTCCTCCTTCCGGCTATGACCGGATGGCGGTTAGACGACGGGCCGCGCGGCAGGTTCCCGGGGGCCTATTTCCTGGGTAAATAGGCCGCGCAGAGCATCCCGAAGTACGTCGGCGCCTCGTAGGACAGGAAGTCGCCGCGCCAGCCGTCGGCGATGGCGCCGTGCAGCATCAGCATCTGCCAGAAGCTGTCGGCCTTCGCCTCGGCGACGAACGCCGCCTCGAAGCGAAGCAGCTCGCCCAGCGCGTCGCGCTGCACGAGCTCGACGACCCGGTCGTCGAACACCTTCGACGCCGGGCTGAAGCCGTACGGTCCCGTCGGATCGTGCGCATGCCCGTGATCGCACGACGCGATGAGCGCGATGCGCTTGCCCGATCCCTCGGCGGCCTTCGCGATCGCGCGGCCCGCGGCGACGTGCGCGTCGTGGGAGAGATCGCGCGCGGGCGCGACCATCACGATCGGCTTTGGTGGGTCGTCGCGGCCTCCCATGAAATGCAGCGGCACCTGCGTGCCCCAGTCCATCGGGAACACGGCGGCCTCGGTGTCGTTCGCGCCGAAGCTGACGGCCGCGATCGGCACGCCCGCTTCACCGACGGCGACCGCGAGGGCGATGCCGAGGTCGCGGTCCACCGGCACGCGCATCGAGATGGGCGACGCGCCGCCCTCGAGCGTGCCCGCCATGGCGCCCGCGAGGACGACGGCCATGCCGCGCTCGACGTGGATGTTGTGCGGTGTGAGCACGACCGACACGTCCGGCGCTGTCGCGGCGAACCGACGACCGAGCTCCTCCATCGCTGCGCGCGTTCGCGCGGCGAGCGCACGCTCCTCCGGCCTGCACCACTCCGCGATCGCCAGGCTGCCGTGTGGCGCGATGGCCGCGAAGACCAGGGCCACCGCTCAGCTGAGGCGGGCGGTGACCATCGCGAGGATGATGATCGTGCCGATCGCGACCTGGATGCGTCCGACCGTTCGGATGCGTCCGATGATCTGCCCTGACTCGGTCGCCGCCGCGGCGTCGCCTGCGGCAGCCTTCGGACCGAGGGTCAGCATCCGCTTCGTCCACGGCACGAGCGTCGCGCGGGCGAGCGCATAGAGCCCGACCGCCAGAAGCATCCCCAGGAGCATGACCGCGGACCAGCGCGAGCCGAGCGGCTCCTGAAGCTGCTGGGCCCGGCCCGACGCGAACAGGTTGAGGAAGCCGGTCACGATCGTGAGCTCGGCCACCCGCAGGATGTAGAAGATCTGCCGTGGCGCCAGCTGCGCCATGACCGGTCCGCGTGCCGGCGCGGGCGCCGCCATGATCGCCGGCAGCTGCACCAGCAGGGTGTAGAAGCCGCCGCCGATCCAGAGGATGCCCGCGAAAACATGCAGGAACTGAGTCGTGAGCCGGAAGAGATCACCCATCAGCCCGGATAATGACAGGTGATGGCCACACGCACGGACTACTACGAGCTTCTCGGCGTGCCGCGGACCGCGACGGCGGACCAGATCCGCAGCGCGTACCGCAAGCTCGCGCGGCAGCATCACCCCGACACGAGCGAAACGTCCGACGGGGGCGAGCGCTTCAAGGCGGTCACGGAGGCCTACGAAGTGCTGTCCGACGCCGAGCGCAGGCAGCGCTACGACATGTTCGGTAATGGCCAGGGCCTGGGCGACTTTGGGATCGGCGATCTCTTCGAGACCTTCTTCGGCAGCGAGTTCCGCCGGCGCGAGCCGCGAGGGCCGATGCGGGGCGCCGACCTCCGGATGGAGATCGAGATCGAGCTCATCGACGCGGTGCAGGGCGGCGCACGCACGATCCGCGTGCCGCGGCTCGAGACCTGCGCGCGATGCGAAGGTAGCGGCGCGGAGCCCGGCTCGAACATCAAGACCTGTGGCACCTGCAACGGCCGCGGCGAGGTCCGCCAGGTGCAGCAGTCAGTGTTCGGCCGCTTCGTGAACGTGTCGACCTGCCCGCGCTGCGGGGGCTCGGGCAAGACCGTCGACGCGCTATGCACGCGTTGCCGCGGCGAGGGCCGCGAGCGGCGTGACCACGAGCTTCCACTCGACATCCCCGCGGGCATCGACGACGGACAGCAGCTGCGCGTCGCCGGCGAGGGCGAGGCCGGCCTGCGCGGCGGACCGTCAGGCGACCTCTATGTGTTGATCCGCCTGCGGGAGCACGCGGTCTTCCGCCGCGAAGGCGACGATCTCGTGCACGTGCTGCGCGTCTCACCGGCTCAGGCGGCGCTCGGTGCGGACCTCGAGGTGCCGACGATCGACGGAGCGGCCGCCGCGGTGAAGGTGCCGGGCGGCGCTCAGCACGGGCAGATGGTCCGCCTGCGCGGAAAGGGCGTGCCGCATCTCGGCTCGTCAGGCCGCGGCGATCAGCTCGTGTATCTCGACGTTGCCATCCCACGCACGCTCACGAAGGAACAGAAGGCGCTCTACCGTCAGCTACACGACATCGAAGGCGCGCCCGAGCAGCGCGACGACACCGACGCGCGCGGCGTGTTCGACCGCATCAAGGACGCCATCGGCGGCGAATGACGCCGCCCACCCGCTGGCTCGAGATCGCCGTCCCCGCGCACGCCGAGGCAGTCGAGGCGGTGAGCGAGATCCTGTCGCGCATCGGCTATAACGGCATCGCTGTCGAGGTCCCCTTGGAGCGCGGACGTGGCGCCGACCACACCGTGAAGGCGTACGTGATGGAGGATGCCGAAGCGTTCGCCAAGGTGTCCGATGTGCGCGACGCGCTCGGCCACCTTCAGGCGTTCGGTCTGGGACCGATCGGCGAGCTCACCGCGCGACGTGTCGACGATGAGGATTGGCTCCAGCGCTGGAAGGCTGACTTCGTGCCGATCAGCATCGGCGCATTCCTCGTGCGGCCGACATGGTCCGAGGCGATGGCGGGTGACGCCGTCGAGCTCGTGCTCGATCCGGGCATGGCCTTCGGCACCGGGTTGCATCCCACGACGCAGCAGTGTCTCGAGGCTCTCTCGACCATTCCGCTCGAGGGCAAGGGCGTCCTCGACGTCGGCACGGGCTCAGGGATCCTCGCGATCGCCGCCGCCAAGCGCGGCGCGTCGCCGGTCGTCGCCGTGGACACCGACATGCTCGCGGTCGATGCGGCGCGGGAGAACGCGGTGCGCAACGGCGTCGCGATCCCGGTCGCCGAGGGAAGCGCCGCCGACGTGCCAGGTCGATTCGACGTCGTCGTCGCGAACATCGTCTCGCCCGTGCTGCAGCGCATCGCGAAGGATCTCGCGGCTCGCCTCTCCGGCGGCGGCACGCTCCTGGTCGCCGGCATCAGCGCGCCAGCGGAGGCCGCGACGCGCGAGGCCTTCGCGGAGGCCCGCCTCTACGTCGTCGACCGCACGGTGCGCGACGACTGGGTCGCGCTCGCGCTCCGCCGCTAGTGCATCGTTTCTTCGTCGCTCGGGAGATGCTGCGCGCGGACCGCGTGACGCTCACCGGTGCGCAGGCCCGTCAGATCGCCACCGTGCTCCGGCTGCGCGAGGGTGACGAGGTCGCGCTGGTCGCCGATGGCGCCGAAGCGGTCGTCGCGCTCGAGACCGTGCGGCCGACGTCGGTGACCGCCGTCGTGCGCGAGCGCGGCTTCACGCCGGCCGAGCCCACGGTCGCGCTCACCCTCGCGTTGCCCGTACTGCGGGGCGATCACGACGAGGAGGTCGTCGAGGCCGTCACGCAGCTCGGCGTGTCGCGGATCGTTCCCTTCACCAGCGCGCGGTCCGTGGTACGCGGCCTCAGCGAGGCCAAGCGCTCGCGCTGGGAGCGCATCGCCCGCGAGGCGGCCGAGACCGCGCGTCGCGGGCGCGTCCCGTCGATCGAACCCGCACGCGCCTGGGCGGACCTGTTCGGCGTCCTACCGGGTCCGGTGCTCGTCGCGTGGGAAAGCGAGCGGCGCACGCGCCTGCGCGACGCTCTGGTCGAGACGGCTCGCGCTCTCTCTCTCGTGATCGGACCAGAGGGAGGGATCGCCGCGGACGAGATCGCGCTCGCACGCGAGCACGGCGCAGTCACGATCTCGCTCGGTGCGCGGAACCTGCGAAGTGAGACCGCGGCGATCGCGGCCGTCGCGCTGGTGATGGACCGCCTGCAGTGATGGGGTGGTCGCTACGCGGCGGTGCCGCCGCCGTCATCGTCTTCGCTGCCGTCGCGCAGCCTCTTCGCAGCGAGCCACGTGACGCGCGATGCGTCGGTCGTCGCGCGCGTCGATCGCACGGCGTTGTCCGCCGGATCGTGCCACTGCGCCTCGCCCTGTCGCGCGCCGCGGGGGAAATGAACTAGGCCGCCCACGTGTCCACCTCTTTCCACTCAGGCTTCTTGCGTGGCAGCTCGTGGATCTGGCCTCTGCGCAGCTGGTATCCGCGCCACGCCGCGTAGAAGCCGAAGCACCCGCCCGATAGGAACGCCGCCAGCGACACCAGGGGATAAAAGCCATCGAGCGGCGGCATGCCAAGCGGCAGAGCACAGGCGATGCCGGGTGGCCGGAGGTTACGGGCCGTCTCTAGATCGCGACGACGCCACGCTGCTGAAGCTCGCTGCGGTCGTATATCGCCCGGTTGGCGAGCACTCGCGCGAGCGGCGCGCCCGTCGCGAGATCGTCCCGTAGTCCTGCCGTCAGGCGACGAACGAGGATCAGGACGAGCACGACGACGCCTGCGATGACCGTTCGCGTGACGCCCTCCTGCTCCCAGATGACCGCGGGAAAGATCGCGAACGACAGCAGGCTCGCGAGAGGGAGCAACCGACTCGGCCTCGGGTGGACCACCCGGACGGCGAGCAAGCCGAAGTACAACGGCACGCCCATGATCACGGCGGCGACCGGGTCGGCAGCGAGCGCGAAGCCCCAGCCGGTCGCGTTCGCGCGGCCGCCGTCGAATCGGTGGAACAACGGCCACATCTGACCGACCAGCGCGGCGATGCCGCAGGCGAGCTGCGCCTCGAGCTCGAGGCCGAGAGAGCGGGCGGCCAGCACCGCGAGCAACCCCTTCGCGCCGTCGAGGGTGCCACCCACGATGCCCTGGGCGAGGCCGACGCTCTTCGCGAGGTTGCCGCCCCCGAGCTTGCGCTCGCCCACCGCCCGCAGATCGACGCCGTAGAGGCGCGCGACCCAGTACGGGAAGGAGATCGACGACAACAGGTAGGTCACGATGACGGCGGTTATCGCCACGTCGGTATTCTGTTGGCTGAGTGGACGATTGCCTGTTCTGCCGCATCGTGGCCGGGAAGCTGCCCGCAACGATCGTCTACGAGGACGACCACGTGATGGCCATCAACGACGTCTTCCCGCGGGCGCCGTTCCACGTCCTGGTCGTGACACGAAAGCACGTGGAGAAGCTCTCGGACCTCGACGACGAGCCGCTCGGGGGACGCCTGCTTCAGGCGGTACGGCGCGTCACGCGCCAGGGCGGCGTCGGCGACGACTTCCGGCTGGTGCTGAACAACGGGGACCACGCCGGGCAGACGGTGCCGCATCTCCACTTCCACGTGCTCGCCGGGCGCGAGTTCGCCTGGCCGCCCGGATGATGTAGATAACGCGTAACTTTACCGTCGCCCGTGGGCCGGGTCGGCGGGTATCATGACCGCTGTCGGCCTCTCTCTGGGGGTCGGCATTCTGTCTCCGGCGCAGTCTCATAAGACCGAAGGGCGGGTGATCCAAGGACCATTGTCTGAAGTGATCGTTGGCGATGGCGAGTCTTTCGAGGCCGCTCTTCGCCGTTTCAACAAGAAGATCCAGCAAGCCGGCATCCTCGCTGAAGCCCGCCGCCGTGAGTTCTACGAGCGTCCCGCCGCACGTCGCAAGCGCAAGGAAGCCAAGCGGCGCAAGCGCTAGGTCGGAGAGCCCAGGCATCGCATCCCCTCTGAAACAAAGGCTCGAGAGTGATCTTCGGGCCGCCATGAAAGCGGGCGACACGTCCCGTCGTGACACGCTGCG